>JAQUWY010000014.1 GCA_028692655.1 Candidatus Omnitrophota bacterium
GGGTTTATATTATGAATATTTTAGTTACAGGCGGAGCAGGTTTTATCGGTTCACATTTCATCAGGCACCTTCTTGGTGCAGAGAATGACCATAAGGTTTTTAACTTTGATAACTTAAGTTATGCCGGAGACACTTTGAGGCTTAAGGATATCGAGGCAGACAAAAGGTATCAATTCATAAAGGGCGATATAAGAAATATAAAAGAAGTTGAAGCCGTTTTTTCTGAAAAAATAGATATAGTTATTCATATGGCTGCCGAAAGTATTCCCGAGGATATTTATGTCCCAGTTCAATCTGTTCCCAGGATAGGGACAAGAACAATTACCTTTGGTGAGCTGTGGAAAGAACAGGCTAAAAAGAATAAGCCCATAAAGAACGAGAAGGGGGAAGCGATATTTTTAAGAGGCAAGCAGACGAAAATTTTAAGTTTTCTGAATGGTGGTCAATGGATGCCAGTCAAAGCAATTACTCGACATAGGTATAAAGGTAAAATTATAAAACTAATTCAGAAGCATGGAGTTATAAAAGCAACCCCAAACCATTCTATTTATAGTTCAAGTCTTGAGTTGACCAATCCGCACGCTAACCCGGAGTTATTGGTTATTAGAGAAATAAATGAAATAAAAAAAAGGAATAAGAGAAAAAGCTTAGCACTTTTGGAAATTCTAGCAGCTTATATAACAGAAGGAAATGCGACTTTCAATAAGGCTAATGGCGGGTATATCATAGAAATTAATCAAGCTAACAAGGGATGGATTGAACATATAGGAGAACTAATTAGAAAAGAATTTTCGTTAAAATTCTCTATCGGTAAACATAAAAATAAACCGCATAAGGATGTGTTTTATTTACAGGTGTCCAATAAAAAGTTTTTCAATTATTTAATAAAAAATTGTGGAAAATATTGTGATGGAAAATTCTTCCCAGATTGGATTTTTGATTTAGAAGCTAATCAACGAAGTTTTTTTTGGAGCAAGTTACTCGAAGGTGATGGCACTAAAGATGGCAGGTATTCGACTACTTCTTACAAATTAACGAATCAAATCAGCCTTCTTTTAACATTACAAGGAAAAAAATTCAAAGTTTTTGAATGCGATAGAAAGAACTATAAAAGAAGCTGGGAGTTTAAGACTGAATTATCTGGCCAGCATTATGGATTGGTGAAGAGAAAAAAACAGGAAATTCAATATGAAGGTTGGGTTTATGATCTGGAAGTAGAGAAGAGCCACAATTTCGTTTGTGGAATAGGAAATGTAGTTTGTCATAATACCCATGTCGACAATTCGATAAGAGACCCCTTTGTATTCGAAGAAGTTAACACAAGAGGGACGCTTAATGTGATAAGCTGTGCCCGGGCGCATAAGGTAAAGAGATTTATTCATATCTCAACCGATGAAGTTTACGGTGAGATAGAAAAAGGAAAATTCATTGAAAGCTCACCCCTTGCACCCAACTCTCCTTACTCAGCATCAAAAGCCGCGGCAGACTTTTACATCCGGGCCTATATGCGCACTTACAATTTTCCGGCTATAATCATCCGGCCATGCAATAATTACGGGCCCTGGCAATATCCGGAAAAACTCATTCCTGTAGCTGTATCAAGCGTTTTAAAAAATAAACATATCCCGGTTTATGCCAAAGGCCTTAATTGCCGCGAGTGGCTATACGTTGCTGATTGTGCTAAGGGAATCGCTTTAATTATGGATAAGGGAAAAATCGGTGAAATCTATAATTTGGGTTCAAACCAAGAAATGAGAAATATTGATTTAGCTAAAGTAATACTAAAGATACTTAATAAGCCAGATGATTTTATTGATTTTGTTGCTGACAGGCCCGGGCATGATTTTCGCTATTGCCTTGATTCTTCCAAAGTTATTCAATTCGGCTTTAAGCCGAAAGTCGAATTTAAAACCGGCATAAAAAAGACAGTTGAGTGGTATAAGTCAAAAATGGACTGGGTCCAGGAGAAATTAAAAGCATAAATATGGAAAAAGATTCAAAGATATATCTTGCTGGTGACAACGGTTTAATCGGAAGCGCCTTAGCAGGGTTTCTTAAAAAGGGAGGCTACGGCAATATCATCACAAAAAGCCGCCGCCAGCTTGATTTACGGCGCCAAGCAGATGTCGAAAGTTTTTTCGATAAAGAAAGGCCCGAATATGTTTTTCTTGCCGCGGCAAGAGTCGGCGGGATAGCCGCCAATATCAATTATCCGGCTGAGTTTATTTATGACAACCTGGCTATTCAGACGAACGTTATCAATTCCGCTTATAAAGCCGGGGTAAAAAAACTTTTGTTTTTTGCCAGTGCCTGCATGTATCCTAAGAATTGCCCTCAGCCGATGCAAGAAAGCCGGATATTATCCGGAGAACTGGAGCCAACTAACGAGCCATATGCGATGGCAAAAATCTGCGGGCTTAAGATGTGTGAGGCTTACAACCGCCAGTATAAAACAAACTTTATTTGTGCTGTTTTAACTAATGCTTACGGCTGCAAGGATGATTTTCAAACTGAAGATTCGCATGTCATCCCGGCATTAATCGGAAAGTTTCACCGCGCGAAAATTTCCGGTGCGGATTCTGTTTCTGTCTGGGGAAGCGGAAAACCTGAGAGAGAATTCATTTTTGCCGATGACGTGGCAGGAGCGGCTGTTTTCCTGATGAATACCTATAATGATCCGGCCCCGATTAACGTAGGAAGCGGCCGAGGGGTATCGATAAAAGAATTGAGCCTGATAGTTAAGGAAGTCATCGGATATAAAGGAGAAGTGGTCTTTGATTCTTCAAAACCCGACGGCATACCGCGTAAAGTTCTTGATGTCTCAAAGCTGAACACTTTAGGTTTCAAAGCTGGGGTTAGCCTGGAAGAAGGCATAAAAAAGACTTATGAAACTTTTCAGAGTCAGGAAGAAATATTAAATTCAAGGAGATAGAATGAAAGTTCTAATCACCGGAATCACCGGATTCGTCGGCAGCCATTTAGCTGATTACATTCTCGCTGAGCATAAAGGCATTGAAATACTGGGGCTGGCGCGCTGGCGCTCTCCGGCTGATAATATACGCCATATTCAGGATAAAGTCACTATTTGCTTTGGGGACTTGCTGGATTTACCTTCCCTAAATGCTCTCTTGGAAAAACATAAGCCTGAGATTATCTTCCATCTGGCCGCGCAAAGCTATGTTGATTTCAGCTTTATTGCCCCGGTTGCTACTCTTGAAGCGAATGTTATAGGAACATGTAACCTGCTCGAAGCTGTAAGAAGCCTTAAAGACTCAAGCGGCTACGACCCGGTTATCCATACCTGTTCTTCATCGGAAGTTTACGGCCAGGTCAGAGAAGATGAAGTCCCTATAACTGAAAATAATCCTTTCCGTCCGGCTTCACCTTATGCTGTCAGTAAAGTTGCCGAGGATATGCTGGCATATCAATACTGGCTCTCATGGAAAATAAAAACTATCCGGACCAGGATGTTCACGCACACGGGCCCCCGCCGGGGAGAATGCTTCGTGGTTTCCAATTTTGCCAAACAAATTGCTGCCATAGAAGCCGGAATTAAACCGGCAGTTGTAAAAGTGGGCAATCTTAACAGTATTCGCACTTTTACAGACGTTCGTGACGCGGTCAAGGCATATTGGCTCCTGGTTAACAAATGCCCATCCGGTGAAGTCTACAACATTGGGGGAGTCGAGACTATGACTATCGGGGAGATGCTGCATAAGTTGATTGCTTTATCAACACATAAAGATATAAAGGTAGAAGTCGATAAGGCGAGATTGCGCCCCTCTGATGTAACCCTGCAGATTCCTTCAACCGAGAAGTTTCATAAAGCTACCGGGTGGAAGCCGCAGATAAAGTTCGAGCAGACGATGAAGGATTCCTTGAATTACTGGAGAGAGTTTTATAAACTGCATAAGCGATGAATACGGCTGATAAAATTTCAGAGCTGGAAAAAAAAGCAAAAGCTATACGCAACAGCATACTTGACACCATAGTCTGTGCTAACAAGGGCCATATTGGAGGTTCTTTTTCCTGCACTGACGTCCTGGTTGCTTTATATTACGGCGGATTTCTGCGTTATGAGGTATCTGACCCAGAAAATAGCGACAGGGACAGGCTGATTTTAAGTAAAGGCCACTCCTGCGCCGCTTTATACTCGGTGCTGGCCGATTTAGGATTTATCAGCCATGATAAGTTAAAAGAATTTTGCCAAGACGGAACAGATTTAGGCGGCCATCCCGACAGAAGTATTCCCGGCATTGAGGCCGATACAGGCTCACTGGGCCACGGCTTAGGCATCGGCGCTGGCCTTGCCTTAAGCGCTAAGCTTAATAAAAAAGATTTCATGACCGTTGTATTACTGGGAGACGGCGAATGTTATGAAGGTTCGGTATGGGAGGCGGCTAATTTTGCTTCACACTATAAGCTTAATAACTTGACCGCGATAGTCGACCGTAACGGCCAATGTGTAACTGATTTTATACAGGAGTGTAACGACCTTGAGCCTTTTGCTGATAAGTGGAAGGCGTTTGGCTGGGAAGTCCGTAATATAAACGGGCACTCTTTTAAAGATTTACTCGGCGTTTTCTCTGATTTCCGCAGCCGGGACTCTCAAAAACCCCTAATGATAATTGCCGATACCGTTAAAGGAAAAGGTGTATCTTTTATGGAAAGAAAAATTCCCTGGCATCACAGTGTTCCAAAGGGCAAAGATTTGGAAACCGCAAGAGGAGAACTTAAGACTTAAATGAACGTAAAAAACGAAACAGCAATTTCTCAGGTTGACATCAGGGACGCTTTCTTCGAAGAAGTTTATTCTATTGCCTCGAAAGATTCCGATGTGATGTTTCTGACCGCTGATATGGGAGCTTTCAGCTTAAAGAAGCTTAAAGAAAATTTTAAGAAACAATATGTTAACCTTGGTGTTGCCGAACAGAATTTAGTAAGCGTGGGTGCGGGGCTCACCCTGGGAGGAAAGAAAGTTTTCTTGTATGCCATAGCGGCTTTTATGACCCAGAGGTGTTTTGAGCAGATAAAAATAGACCTTTGCTATATGGACCTGCCGGTAGTAATCATTGGCGCCGGCCCCGGCATAACCTACTCTACCGACGGCCCAACTCATTACGCGGTTGAAGACATAGCCATTATGCGTTCGCTTCCTAATATAGTTATTTTTAATCCTTCGGATTCGACTATGGCGAAAGCCGCCGCCGGAATCGCTTATAAAAGTAAAAAGCCTTTTTATGTGCGTATCGACAGGGGAAATTATCCTTTGCTTTATAAATCCGGCTATGATTTCTCAGGAGGCGTTGAACTGCTTAAAGAGGGAAGAGACCTTTTAATTATCTCTACCGGCGCTATGGTACACAGGGCAATTGAAGTGGCACGCAGGCTTAAAGATTATTCCATTGATGCCGGAGTAGTCGATTTATACCGCATCAAACCCTTAAATAAAGAGCGGTTGCTTTCTTTTATAGATAAAACTTCAAGGCTTGTTACTTTAGAAGAGCACACCCTCTCAGGAGGCATAGGAAGTATTGTCAGTGAGTTGCTGGCCGATAGTAACAGGCATATTTCCTTTAAGCGTTTTGGCCTGTGCCCGCAGGATTATCGCGGTTGGGGCTCAAGAGAGTGGATGCGAAAATCTCAAGGCCTGGATGTTGAAGGCTTATGTGAGGCAATAAGGAAATAAGAATGGAAAAAGAAATAAACCATATTATCGCGCGGGATTGTAAAAAAATACTTGAAGGCATCGATACCGGGCTTCTTAAAGGCACATCAATCCTTTTAACCGGCGCAAACGGCTTGCTTGGCAGCTATATCGCTCATACAATATATTTTGCTAATAAGTTCTATAACATAAATTGCCGGCTTTATTGTGTAAGTTTACACGGCCCCAATAGAGAGCTTAAGTGCTTAAGCGATGATAAAAATATAACTTTTATCCAGGCTGATCTTAGTGAGCCGTTTGAATTTAAAGAAAAGGTTGATTTTATTTTCCATGCCGCTTGTTATGCCCAACCTAAGAAGTTTTTAGCGGATAAATTCAAAACAGCTTATTTAAATATCGGCGCGGTAAAGGCATTGCTTGATTTAGCAAAAGAAAATAAGGCTAAATTTATGTTTTTCAGCTCCGTAGATGTTTACGGTGATATACCGAAGGATAAGCTTCCGGTCAAAGAGTCTTATAACGGTGACCTTTCCACGCTTTCACCCAGGGCGATATACGGTGAATCAAAGAGAATGGGAGAGGCAATATGCGCTATGTACCGCGCGGATCATAACCTTAAAGCTTACGTCGTAAGGATAAGCCATCTTTACGGCCCCGGTATATCCATAGAAGACGACAGGGTCCTTGGTAATTTTATAAAAAAGGCGTTTACGGATAAAAAAATAGAAATGCTTGATGAAGGGGCAAGCCTTAAGACATTCGGTTACGCGGCGGACGCGGTATATATGATTTTTAGAATAATCCTTGAAGGCAAAGACTTTGTTTATAATGTTGGCGGACAGGAGCCTTTCACCATAAAGGGCTTAGCAGTTGAGGTATCAAAAAATGCCGGAGGTATCCCGGTGATAACTCCTCTAGCCGTAAGCACCCAGCAGCACATCGGCTCTGATTACAAAAGAGTGGGTGTGGATATTTCAAAGTTTATCGATGAATTCGGCGCGGTTGATTTTGTTTCTTTTTCTGAAGGAATCAAACGGACAGTTGAGTGGAACATTCAGGAGTATGGATTGGAGAGAGAATGATTACACGGATTAGAGAATGGATAAACACGGATGAAGGTAAAGGCTAAGGTAGAGGTTGAGGCGAGTAATAACTGATAATTGATAATTTAGAAAAGACCAAAAAACGTAAGAACAGAAAAACGGAAAAACTAGAAAAAGCTGTACGTTGTAAGCCTCAAGTTAATAGCAAGTATAGAAAATTAAGAGCGAGAATATGGGAAAAAAAGAAGAAAAATTAAACAAAGAAAAATCATGCTTGAACTATGCATTTATAATTGCATTAGCTGCATGTGTTGCTTCTTTTATATCTGCTTTTTCATCATGTAATAGCGCAAATGAGGCAGTCAAAGCTAATAGAGTTAATTTAAAACCATATATAGAGTTTAATTTAGCTAAAAATCCTGTAAGTTATGTTACCCCAACGCATGTGCTCCTTCCGTATCAATTAAAAAATATTGGTACGGTGCCTGCTTTAGAAATTAAAAGACGTTATGTAAGCTATTTAATAAAAAAGGATGGAAGCGAAACCGTAATCCAAGATTACCCAAATCCTGTTATCGACAATCTACTGCCATCACAGAATACACCTATACACAATGACCATATAAGCATTGCTGGGTTCGATTCTTCAGAAGTCGAGAGCATCAAAGTAAACTTGATATCAACATATCACGGCGATCGTGAGATTGATGAAAAAACCTATTTTTCAAAAATTGTTTGGGGATTGCTTCCCATTAAACATAACGACAAAATTATATTTATAGTTTCATATATTAATTTTGATTTTGGTATCGAAAATAAACAATAATATGCAGTAAATACAGAATACTGCATAAAATGGTAGCAAGTTCTTTTAAAAATAAGATAAAAATAACCAAAAGGGGGTGATGCGTTATTAAGCACATTAGTGCTTTTTTGACACAGATACCCCATGCCTTCTCATAATAAGCCCTAAAAACTTCTTGGAATTGTTCTTCAAGAATTTTAGAAACGCTTATTAAAGGAATCTTAAGGGTTATTTGGTGGAAAGATTGGCGAAGGGATTATTAAATTGATCGCAATCCCAAAGCTTTGTTGTTATCTTAGATTCCAAGAGAACTTTTAGGCAGAATAACAATAAGGCGCAGATACCTATAGTTGAACAATAATTATAGCCTGTTGCTTAATCTTTTCACTCATTTTAAAAGTTATGAATAGACCAGATTTTTAGATGCATCACATTTTACGAAAACCGATAACCGAACACCAACAACCAAAATGGAAAATAATTTTCATCCGTGTGGATCTGTTTTTTAATCCGTGTGAATCCGTGTAGTCAGTATTTATCTGTGCTAATCTGTTTCTAATCTGTGTAACAAACGGAGTGAGTAAATGATAATAAGCAGGACACCATTTAGAATTTCATTTTTTGGCGGGGGAACCGACTATCCGGTTTGGTATAACGAGAACGGAGGCTCGGTAATATCGGCCTCGATAAATAAGTACTGTTATATTACCTGCCGGTATTTGCCGCCGTTTTTCGGCTATAAATACAGGATAGTTTATTCACGCCGCGATGAGGTCCAGAATATTTCCGATATAGCTCATCCTTCGGCAAGAGAGTGTTTAGCTTTTATGAATTAAGATAAAGGCATAGAAATACACCATGACGGGGACTTGCCGGCAAGGACCGGCCTTGGCTCAAGCTCCTCATTTACCGTGGGCTTGCTCAACGCCTTATATGCCTTAAAGGGCAGAATGGTCAGCAAAAAACATTTAGCGCTTGATGCCATACACATAGAACAGGAAAGGATAAAAGAGCACGTTGGTTCTCAGGACCAGACTGCGGTGGCTTTTGGCGGCTTTAATAAAATTAAATTTACCAATGGAAATATTGAAGTCCAGCCGATGACCCTGGCTTCCCAAAGGCTGCAATATTTTCAGGAACACCTGATGTTATTTTTTACCGGTTTTTCCCGGACCGCTTCGGAAATCGCCCGGGAGCAGATAAGCCAAACTCCTAACAAAAAGAAGGAATTAAAAGAAATGCATCAGATGGTTGATATCGCGGTTAATATCTTAAATGATGAAGGCGGCTCTCTTGATGAATTCGGCAAGCTTCTCAATGAAAGCTGGAAGCTGAAACGAAGCCTGACTTCAAAAATATCAACTCCTTTTGTTGATGAGATTTATGATGCGGCAATGCGTGCCGGGGCATCCGGAGGAAAGCTTTTGGGCGCCGGCGGTGGAGGTTTTATCCTGTTTTTCGTTAAGCCTCAACTGCAGGATAAGGTTAGAGAATTGCTCAAGGATTTGCTCTATGTTCCTTTTAAGTTTGATAATTTAGGAAGCCAGATCATCTATTATGGCCCGGACCATCAAAGTTAGTATTTTAAACTTTGGGGTGGAGTTTATTAAGAGAAATGAATATGAACCAGAATTTTAAAAACATAGACGTTGTTATAATCTGCGGCGGCCAAGGCAAACGCTTAAAGCAGGTAATCAACGACCGGCCTAAGGTTTTAGCCCAGATAAACGGCCGGCCGTTTATAGATATTTTAATAGACAGGCTCCTAAAGTATGGCTTCAAGAGGTTTATTTTATGCGTAGGTTATCAGAAAGAGAAAATCAGGGAACATTTTAGGGAAAAATCAAAATATTTTGAGGTATTGTTTTCTCAAGAAGATACTCCTTTAGGCACAGGCGGGGCATTGAAGAGGGCGCAACCTTTGATTAAAAGTGATGCTTTTTTAGCTATGAATGGAGATTCGTTTTGTCCGGTTGATTTTAATAATTTTTTTAGTTTTCATACCGAAAAAAAATCTTTTCTGACCCTGCTTCTGGCTAAAGTTTCTTCCTCAAAGGATTACGGTACTGTTGAATTGGGAAGCTCTTTTAGAATAAAAGATTTTAAGGAAAAGTCAGGTTCTGATAAAGAGGCGTTTATAAATGCCGGAGTATACCTTATGGAAAAAAGCGTTTTCGGGAAAATGCCCAAAAAAGAGGCGTTTTCTTTAGAATATGACTTTTTTCCGGCAATGGTGTGTGAAAAAATATACGGTTATATCACAGACGGAGAATTCGTTGATATCGGAACGCCTTTGCGTTACGAAAAAGCTCAGGCAGTAATTAATGGAAGGTAAAGTGTAATGATTTATATTTCTTCAAGCGCGGCTTCGGCCAGGCGGATAAATGAAGCAGTTAAGGAGCTTATTGGCTTAGGTATTAAGAATATTGAATTTTCAGGAAATGTTCTTTTGCACAAGGGCTGGGCAAAAGAAATACTTTCTTTAAAGAAAACGCATGGCCTTAGTTTTCTTATGCATAATTATTTTCCTGCTCCGATAGAAGAAGTTTTTGTGCTTAATCTTGCCTCCGGCAGGGCAGATATTAGGGAAAAGACTTTTGCCTTGATTTCAAGAGCCGCAAAGCTTATGGATATTTTAGAAGTGCCTTTATACAGCATTCACAGCGGCCAGCATATTGATGTCCTGGCTCAGGCAAATGATAAGTTCAGGCTGGATGAAAGTTCAGTTTACGATAAAACTGAAGCTCTCAAAGTTTTTTATGAAAATCTGGAATATTTAATGAGTGAGGTTTTTAAAAAGGAGCAGAAGTTTGCGGTTGAGAACTTTTTTCCTTTCCGTTTTGATAAAGCGAAGGATTATTCCTTGATGTCTAAACCGCAAGAGATACTTGATTTTATAACGTTTAGCCGAAAATATGAAAATTTAGGGTTTCTTTTGGATTTAGGGCATTTAGATATTGCCGCGCGCGCTTTTGGTTTTGATGCAGAAAACTTTACTCGGGAGCTGGTATCCGGTTTCCGGGATAAAATATTTGAAATTCATCTTTCCGGCAATAACGGCCTGTATGATTCTCATAAAGTAAATTTACCTGAATCTTGGCAGATTAAATGGTTAGAAGAAAATTACCGGCATCTAAAAGATATCCCCGTAGTTTTTGAATGGAAAAGCGGAATTAACAGCCGGCAAGTTTTGATAGAAGGGTTAGATATGGCCAAAGTTAAGTTCAAGGAGAGCTGTCACAAGCCAAAGGCGGTATCCAGTTTATGAATAAAGATTGCGGAAAATTAAAAGTTTCCTTTGGAACAATGTCTATTACTGAAAGCGCCAAACGCCGGATAACTGAAGCGCTTAACTGCGGCAGGGTATCTTCGGGAAAATATGTGCGGGAATTTGAAGAGAGGTTTGCTGATTTAATCGGAGTCAAAGAAGCAGTTGCTGTATCTTCGGGCACAGATGCCGATGTTTTAGCTTTAGCGGTTCTTTATGATTTCGGTGCTTCCCGCGGTGATGAGGTCATAGTTCCGGCGCTCTCTTTTGTTGCTACCGGAAACGCGGTATTGCAGGCAGGGTTTAAGCCGGTATTTGTGGATATCGAAGAAACCACTCTTAATATAGATACGGCAAAGATAGAAAAAGCCATTAGCGAAAAAACCCGGGCGATTATGCCGGTTCATCTTATGGGAAAACCTGCGGCGATGGATGAAATCGAAAAAATAGCCCAAAAGCATAACCTTAAAGTCATTGAGGATGCCGCGGAAGCTCATGGTGCTATATATAAAGGTAAGAACATCGGAGCCTGGGGAGATTTAGCGGCTTACAGCCTTTACGTGGCACATATTATTTCTACGGTTGAAGGAGGCATTATTGTTACCGGCCGCTCTGATTTTGCCGATGTCCTGCGTTCTTTGCGTTCACACGGAAGATTTTGCAAATGCAGGCAATGTGTACTGAATTTAGGCACTGGAGAGTGCGCCAAGCGTTTTAAAGATGGAGTAGACCAGAGGTTTCTCTTTGAGCGTATAGGTTATTCTTCTAAGATGAATGAGCTGGAGGCGGCAATCGGCATAGGTAATCTTGATATTTATCGGCAGATACTGGATAAACGAAGAAGCAACCTTAATTATTGGACTAAAGAATTCAAGCGTTTTGAGCCCCGTCTTAAAACTATAAAACAGGAGTCTTTTGAATTAATAGGCCCGCATGCTTTCCCGGTGATACTTTCTCAAAATGCTGGTTTTAGCCGGGAAGAATTTGTCGGTTTTCTTGAGGCCCGGGGTATTGATACCAGGACGCTTTTTTCATCTATACCTACCCAGTGCGAGGGGTTTAAATTTCTGAGGCATAAATTAGGGGATTTTCCTAATGCCGAGTATATAGGAGAAAGAGCCATTCACGTTGGTGTGCACCAAGATTTAGAAAAGCAGCATCTGGATTATTTTTTGGACGTTGTTGATGAGTTCTTAAAAGGAAAAGAATAAACTATGTTAACAATAATGATTTCTACAAAAAACCGTTCAGACTTTCTTATAAGATTGCTTAATTATTATGCTGAAGTTGACTATAAACATTTGATTGTGATCGGTGATTCCAGCGATAGTTACCACTTTGCTAAAACAGAAAGAGTAGTTAAAAATTTGGAAGGAAGATTAAAAATCAGGCATTATAAGCATTTAGGGCTTAATTTGCCTACTTCGATTAGAGAATTAATCCGGGTGGTATCGACTCCTTATGCCGGTTTTATCGCTGATGACGATTTTTTAATTCCTAGTCGGTTTGAAGAGGCCATAAAATTTTTAGAAAATAATCCGGGATATAGCGCTGTTCAAGGAGTGGGTATTCTTTTTTCCCTTAAGTCCAGCGGTCCTTACGGGGAATTCTCTAGTATCAGCCCTTATGTCTTACGGTCAATAGAGTCAGATACAGCTTCAAAAAGGTTCATAGACCATTTGAATTCTTATTCTGTAACCTTATTTTCTATATATAAGACCCAAACTTGGAAAAAAATGTATAAAAATATCACAAAGATTGAAGATAGAGCTTTCGCTGATGAATTACTGCCATGTTTTCTTTCGGTTATTTATGGTAAAGTTAAAAAATTACCCGGTTTATATCTAGTACGTCAGGTTCATGACCGTCGTTACCATTTGCCTGATATTTATGATTGGTTTACAAAATTAGATTGGTTTCCTTCTTATCGAGTGTTTCATGATTCTTTGATTGAAGGCTTGCTTCAACAGGAGAATATCCCGCAAGAGAAAGCTCAAGCTATATTTAAGAAAGCTTTCTGGGGTTATTTAAATGATCGTCTATCAGATAAATTTAAACAACGTTATGGCATTCTTTCGCCAAAGGACAGGGCAAAGAAAATAAGTAAATGTATTCCAGGAGCCTATAAGATTGTAAAGAGAATCAAGCAGTTATTTTCTTCAAAAGAACTAACTTTAAATTCATTGTTAAATAAAAAGTCAACATATTACACTGATTTTTTACCTGTATATAACGCAGTAATTAATATTCCCAAAGATTATCAAGAGGAGGGGCATGGCGGAGCAGATACATCAGGGATTATCGTTTAAAGATAATACTAAGCAGCTTATGCGTTTATTAAAACGCTTTAAGGGCCTTGTTACCTTTATTGTTTTGTTCGGGATAGGCGTTTCTCTTTCGGAAGGCTTTGGCGTAACCATAGTCGTCCCTTTACTGGAAGGAGTAGGGGGCTCAGAAATATCTTCTTTGCCTTTTCCTTTCAGCTTGATTTCTTCCTATTTTTCCGGCATGGGTTTTAAGGAAAGGATACAAAGCATTGCGGTTATTATGGTTGTTATAGTTTCTTTTAAAAGTTTTTTAACTTATATGAGCAGTATTCTTATCAACCGCCTTCAGCAGAATTCGATTAAATATTACCGCCTGCTTTGCTTTAATCAGCTATTAAAGCTGAAGATGGGGTATTTCAACCTTCAGCGCCTGGGCCATATACAGTCATTGATAACGACCCGCATAAATCATGTAGGAGTTCTCATCGCCAGCGGAGCCAGCATTATTTCCAGCATTTTTACCATTGCCTTACTAATTATAATGCTTTTTGTCCTGTCATGGAAAATGACGCTATTGGCACTTTTTCTTGTAGGCTTGTCTTCTTTTATTCTTAGGGGTATCAGCCGTAAGTCGGCAGACGCCGGAGAAGCTTCAGATGCAGCTGTCCAGAATATGAGCACTACCTTACTGGATACTTTGACCGGAATGAAAATTATACATTTGTTTAACCGCCAAAAAGATATAATCTCTAAATTTAAAGAAGACGCTGAGAATTACAGGGATACGGTTTTTAGGCTGGTAAGAGCCAAAGATATGGTTAAGCCTCTTTTTGAATTCACCGGAGTAGCCAGTTTAGCTTTGGTTATGTTCGCCGGCAGTTTCATTCTAGGAAATTACGGAAAGGATTCAATGCAGGTTCTTTTGCTTTTTCTCTTTATTTTTTTTCGTATTATGCCTGCGGCAAACGCGTTTAATTCCATGCGGGTTTCTATTATCGGTTATTGGCCGTTTTTAAAACGCACCCATGAGTTTATCCAGAAAAAAGAAAACCTTTATATAAAAGACGGAAGTAAAACTTTCAAAGGTTTAAAACAGAGTATTCAGATGAAAGGGCTAAATTTTTCTTACAATTCCAGCGAAAAAGAAGTTTTGCATAATATCTCTTTTGATATTTCAAAAGGCTTGAAAGTAGGCGTGGTTGGGCCTTCCGGAGGGGGTAAGTCAACCCTGGTAGAGCTCCTACTGCGTTTCTATGACCCCCAGGCCGGTGAGGTTCTTGTTGATGGTATTGATTTACGGGAATTTGAGGTTAATTCCTGGCGCAGGCATATTGGAGTTGTTTCTCAGGATACTTTTTTATTCAATGATACTGTCTGGGCAAATATCGCTTTTGCCAAGCCCGGAGCAAGTGAGGAAGAAATAAGGAAAGCCGCAAAAAGAGCCCATGCTTACGATTTTATAAAGGAGTTGCCTTTAGGCTATGACACTATGCTTGGCGAAAGAGGCGTGCGTTTGTCTGGTGGACAGCGCCAGCGCATAGCGATTGCCCGGGCAATTTTAGCCGAGCCGGAGATATTAGTTTTTGATGAGGCTACTTCATCGCTGGATACCGCCTCAGAGTGGGAGGTGCAGGCGGCTTTAGATGAAATTTCTTTAGGCAAGACGGTTATCAGTATAGCTCACCGGCTTTCTACTGTTGCCGGTACCGATAAAATAATAGTCATTGATAAAGGGCGTATAGTCCAGCAGGGTGCGCATCAGGAATTGTTACGGCAGGAAGGCACATATAAAAAATTAGTTCAATTGCAGGCTTTAGGAAATGAACACAGATAGTAAAAAACTTAGAAAAAAATTATTGATTTCATGGGGAAATCCCTATATTTTCTACGAAGCGATTTTGCCTTTGCTCCCGAAACTGGCCAAAAATTTTCGGGTATCGGTTATTTTACAGGATACTTTCGCTTTGCCAAAAATATTTGAAACCCTAAGCGTTATGGCCAAAGAAGGAGTAATCGAAGAATATTGGAAGGCCCCCGATAATCGGCAGATGCTGAAGAAACATCTTTTTATTAAGTCGAAACTTAAAATCTGGCGCAGTAAAAACTTTGACGTTTTTCTGTCAGGCTCTATGGTTCAAAGCCTCGACCGTTATTTGCTGGAATGTGTTTTGCCGGATGCCTGCGTCAGGGTTTGTTTGTGGACAGCTTTAACTTATTTATTACTCAAAGAAGATTTCGCTAAGCAGATATTGTTTGGCCGCCGAAAAAATCATGAATTTCCAAAAAGAACAGAGCAAAACTCAAAGCGTACCGGATTTTTCCGTAAACTATTAATGAAAATAAAAAATAGCGGTTCATTGCCGAAATTTTTAAAGATTATTATATGGAGTATAAAAGATTATGTATACAATGTTATTATCGCAGTGCGTAAAAAAATCAATATTGCGCTTGACCGATACCTTTTTCCTAAGTTATTGGCAGGAAAAATATTTCCTTTAGATAGCTATGCCGAGTTTACTCAGATAGCCTCAGAAAAAAGTTCCGATATTTTTATTTTTTGCGACGAAGTTGAAAAAAAAGTTTTCCAAGGGATTTTTAAAAAGGCTAAAGCTTATGTAGCAAAATATCCGGCTCAAGGAGCTTGCCGTTGCAAGGATTTTAGCAGAAAAAACAAAGCAATTTTAGTGCCGGTTACAACTGGTTTCTCAGGCAGATTTGAGTTATCGGAAGAAAAAATGAGCCTTTTTTATCGTGATATTAAAGCTACATTATTTCATACCGGCGCGGAAGTTGTTCACCTGAGGCGGCATCCCAGAGACAGGAGCCGCTGGGCAGATAATTTACAGAAATATCTGCAGGATAGAGGGATTAAAGTTGAATGTGTTGGATATGAGCGGCCGATAAGAGAAATTATGTGTGATTACATAGGTATGGCCGGGTTTGCTTCAAGCGCTCTTCGTGATGCCCGTGCCTGCTGTGATTATGCTTTTGTGGTTGGGTTTACCGCTATATCCAAAAATTACGTAGATAATCCTGAATTTTTGTTTGGTGATTCCGATGGAATTGGCTGGATAAAAGATGATGGCAGTTTTAACCCGGTAATCTTTGAAAGGAATAAATATAATGCTTCGGATAAAAAAACTATAGAAGAAATACTATTAGAGTTAACGGATGAAAAATCCGTCCGGATTTCCGAAGCAATAGCACAAAACTGTTAAATAAAAAAAGTGAGGTAGCAAAATGAGCATATTTATTATTGCCGAGATTGGAATTAATCATAATGGCGACGTAGAGATAGCTAAACAACTTATCGATGTAGCTAAAGATGCGGGAGTCAACGCTGTTAAATTTCAGAAGCGGACTGTTGATTTAGTTTACACGAAAGAGCTTCTGGATTCACCTCGCCAGAGCCCTTGGGGAGATACCCAGCGCGCGCAAAAAGAAGGCTTAGAGTTTGGGTTAAAGGAATATAAACAAATAGATGCCTATTGTAAAGAAAAGAATATTGAATGGTTTGCTTCAGCCTGGGATATTGAAAGCCAGAAGTTTTTAAAGCAGTTTAATTTAAAATACAACAAAATAGCCTCGGCCATGATTGTTTACGAAGATTTACTTAAGGAGGTTGCTTCCGAAGGAAAGCATACTTTTATTGCTACCGGGATGAGCAGAGAAAAAGATATTGATAAGGCTGTAGATATTTTCAAAAAAAAGAACTGCCCGTTTGAGCTAATGCATTGTGTATCCACTTATCCTATGGCCGATGAAGACGCTAACTTAAAGTGTATAGAAACTTTATGCCGGCGCTATAAATGTGATGTTGGTTACAGCGGCCATGAAACAGGGCTTGCCGTTAGTTATGCGGCCGCGGCTTTAGGAGTCAGTTCTCTGGAAAGGCATATTACCTTAGACCGGGCCATGTATGGCTCGGATCAGGCGGCCTCCATTGAACCGGCAGGCTTAAGGACGTTGGTAGGTGCAATAAGAAAGATAGAAGCCTCTATTGGTGATGGAGTCCTGGGCATGCACAAAAAAGAAGTTCCGATAGCTCAAAAGCTAAGAGCGCATATTAGATGGGAATCAAGCACAGTGAAGTGATATCTTGTGTTATTTGGGTTGCGTTAACCGTTGAAGGGTTGCGTAGCTCGAATCGTCTACCGTTATTCGGTTGCGTCAAAGATTTCTTTTAAATAATTTTTTACGGTAGACGATAAACGATTATTATGGGTAAGATAATTGCAATAATTCCGGCAAGGTCAGGTTCCAAAGGGGTGATAGATAAGAATATCAAGCCTTTAGGAGGTTTTCCGTTGCTCGCTTATAGTATCGCCGCCGCACGCCTTGTTAAAGGTATTGACCGGGTAATTGTTTCCACTGATTCTCAACAATACGCTGATATTGCTCGTAAATATAAAGGGGAGGTGCCTTTTTTGCGGCCTAAGGAAATATCCCAAGATAGCAGTGGTGATTATGGGTTTATTAAGCATGCACTGGATTGGCTACAGAAAACTGAAGATTATCAGCCTGAATATTTAATTCACCTGCGCCCAACAACCCCCTTGAGAGAACCTTCTATTATCCAAGCGGCTATAAAGTGCATTAAGGCTGCCAAAGAAGCTACTTCTCTGCGGTCAGTTCATCAGATGTCTGAAACCGCTTATAAAAGCTTTGAAGTTGAAGGAGGATACTTAAAGTGTATTATTACCGGCTCTAAAGATACTGAAGCCGTCAACCGCCCCCGGCAGGAATTTAAAGACACTTATCAGGCAAACGGGTATGTTGATATAATAAAAAGCTCGTATGTTTTAGAAAACAGAAAAATATACGGAGATAAGGTAATCGGCTATATTACTCCCAGGGCCGCCGAAGTAGATATTGCAGAAGACTTTGACTATCTGGAGTATCAGATAGCCAGGCAGGATAATCCAATATACAAATATTTAAGGGAAAATTTTCCAGGAGAAAAGTGACTTATGCCAGGATATGATTTTAAAGTCAGGCCGCAAAAAGTAGATACAGTTAAGACAAAGTATCGCAGGATTAAGACAAAAATACCCCATCCCGGGACTCTTGCCGCTTTTAAAGAATTAGAGAAATATGAGGCGAGGTCGATGCATGGCCAGCTGCCGGTAGCTTGGGACCGGGCCAAAGATTTTCAGGTTTTTGATAAATACGGGAATTACTGGATTGATTTTACTTCTACCATATTTTTAGCAAATTCAGGGCATTCCAACCCCAGGATTATAAAATCAATACAGAAACAACTGAATAAAGGCTTGCTGCATAGTTACACTTTTGTTAACGAGGCAAGATTAAATTTTTTAAAAAAACTGATTGAGATTACTCCTAAGCAATTAGAGAAAGCTTTTCTATTATCAGCAGGCACAGAAGCAACTGAGTGCGCGGTTAAACTTATGCGCCTGCGCGGCCGCAAAATTAGGCCTTCCAAGTTAGGAATAATTTCATTTAAAGGTAGCATGCACGGCCGGACCATGGCGGCAGAAATGCTTAAGGGAAATGAAGCTTCTTGTGATTGGATTGGCTATAAAGACCCTAATATATACCACCTGCCTTTTCCTTACCCCTGGCTATCCGCGGATTATTATCAAAAATACGATTGGAAAGGATATTTTACCGAAAGCATGGAGGAGCTAAAGAAAAAGGGGCTTAAACTTGAAGATATTTGCGGCTTTATAATAGAGTCTTATCAGGGATGGGGAGCTGTTTTTTATCCCAAAGAATATATTAAGGCCTTGGCCGAATTTGCCCGCAAGTATGATATACTGATAACTTTTGACGAAATCCAGGCCGGATTTGGCAGAACCGGAAAGCTGTTCACTTATCAGCATTATGGGGTTAAACCAGATTTACTTTGTTTGGGTAAAGCTTTAAGCGGCAGCCTGCCGCTTTCGGCGGTAATCGGCAGACGGGAAATTTTAGATTTGCCTGAAACCGGTTCAATGAGCAGTACACATTCGGCCAATCCCATTTCTTGTGCCGCCGGCTTAGCCAATTTGGAGGCAATAATTTCCGGTAACCTTGTGCAAGAATCGGCAAGAAAAGGAAGAATTCTGCACTCTCGTCTTGATAAATTGAAGAAAAAGTTTTCCAAACGGATTTTTTGGATTTGCGGGAAAGGGCTAGTCGCAGGAATAATTCTTGGCGGCCCTCGAGCAGAGGAATCCGGTAGTATATTTGCCAGTAAAGTTTGTGAAAGAGCAATGCAGAAAGGGCTGCTTCTGGTGCATACCGGCAGGGAAGCGATAAAAATAGGCCCACCGTTGACAATTAGTGATGAGGCGTTAAATGAAGGCATAGATGTCCTGGAGGAAGCAATGACTGAGGTTGACAAGGAGGCTAATTGATGAAGGCAATACGCCATACAGGAATCGTTGTAGAAAATTTAGATAAGGCTTTGGTTTTCTACAGGGATATTTTAGGTTTAAAAGTAAGCAAACAAGCTCAGGAACCCGCTGAATATATTGGAAAGCTCAGCGGCCTGAATAAAGATGTTAAACTTACCACTGTAAAATTATCTGCTGATGACGGTAACCTTGTTGAGCTTTTGCATTGTCCTTCCTGTTCCAGGAAGCTTTCTACGGACAGAAGCCTATTTGATAAGGGTATTTCGCATATAGCCTTTAGTGTAGCAGATTTAGATTTTGAATATAAAAGGCTTGCTGAGGCAGGAGTTAAGTTTAATTCTTCTCCTTGCGTTTCTCCCAACGGCTATGCCAAAGTGGTTTTCTGCCAGGATCCTGAGGGAAACTTTATTGAGTTGGTCCAAGTCTTATAAAACGCTAAAAAAGTTATGAATATAGAATGTTATTTATGTAAAAATAAGCAGCTTAAAGAACGCTCTGGCAATGTTCGCGATAATCCAAGCCTGAAAGTGTTAGAATGTTCTTCTTGTGGTTTAGTTTTTCTATCTTCTTTTGAACACATAAAAGATGATTTTTACGAAAAGTCCGGCATCCACAACAGCCAGGTCCCTCCGATAGAGGCTTGGGATAAAGAGGCCAATGCCGACGGCATCCGGCATTTTGAAAGCCTTAAAGATAAACTCGTGGGAAGCTCTTTGCTTGATTTTGGCTGCGGGACAGGTAATTTTCTTCTAAAGGCAAGGGCTTTAACAGATAAAATCGCCGGTGTTGAACCCGAAGAACGCTTAGTGGAATATTGCCGCAGTAATGGCATTAAGGTTTATAGCTCTATTTCTAAGATTCCTTCCGGAGAAAAGTATGACTTTATCACTTTATTTCATGTGTTAGAACACCTTGTTAATCCCAGGGATGTTTTGATTCGCTTAAAAGATTTTTTAAGCAGTAAGGGAGAAATCATAATTGAGGTGCCCAATGCTGATGATGCCCTGCTTAGCCTTTATGAGAACAAAGCTTTTTCCGAATTTACTTATTGGAGCTGTCATCTGTTTTTATTCAATCCCGGAACTTTAAAATCTATTGCTTCTCAGGCAGGTTTAAAAGTAAATTATATAAAGCAAGTACAAAGATACCCTTTATCAAATCATTTATATTGGCTGGCGAATGGGATGCCCGGGGGCCATAAAGAATGGGGTTTTTTAAATTCAGAAGAACTGAACAAAGCTTACGCAAAACAGTTAGCCGGGATTAATAAGTGTGACAGCGTTTTAGCAAGCCTGTCCATATAATTTAGCAAGACGGAAGGTGTTTATGAAATGTTTATTGTGCGGTGAAAATACTAAAGAAGTTATAGCTGATAAACTGCGCTATGGTGAGGCGAGAAAAGTTTATCATTGCAATAACTGCGGATTGGGGATGCTGCAAGATAGCCGCACGGAGAAGGAACTCAAAAGTTTTTATAACCGCAATTACAGGAAGAAATTTACCCCTAAGCTCAATCAGGCTTCCAATCCTAAAGAGCTTTTTGAAGTATATTCTAATTTTCAAAGCACAAGAATAAAGCTTATAAGAAAGTTTCTTAAGAAGGATATGAAGTTGTTGGAAATAGGCTGTTCAGCCGGGATGTTTCTGTTTCAGGTAAAAAAATATGTCCGTGAGGTTGCCGGGATAGATTATGACTCTAAATCCGCCAACTTTGCATCTCAAAAATGTTCCTGCCGGGTTTTTAGTGATTGCATAGATAACCTGAAGTTTAAAAAAGAAGAGTTTGATATTATCTGTATGTTTCAGGTGCTTGAACATACTAAGAATCCGGTTAAATTTATTGAAGAAGTCAGCAAATACTTAAAGCCTAAAGGTATAATTTACATTGAAGTCCCCAATCTTAACGATGCCCTGATTAGTGCTTATAATCTGCCCAATCATTATAATTTTTATTTTCATTCGGCGCATCTCTGGTATTTTACCGCTAAAAGCCTTCTTGGGTTGATGAGAAAGAATAATTTTAAGGGTAAGGTATATTTTACTCAGGATTATAACATTCTTAACCATATGCACTGGATAAGTGCTGATGGCCCGCAGTCTAATTGTTTACCGGGCCTTTCTCAGCCAGAGTTTAGATTGCGTGATAAATTCCCGTCTGATAAAAAGAAAAAATTCAATGCTTTTATCCAAAAGATGGATTCTGAATACAAAAAAATCCTAACTGAATTGGGGATTACTTCCAATCTTTCTTTTATCGGTCAAAAAAGTAATTCAAGGAGTAAAAATTAATAAAGGTCTGAAGCAATTAGCCCCAACAGGTATAGAATTAAACAGCCGATACAATAAAATTGCTGAGTGTGTGGCAACCGGTGAACATACAAACAAAAGGACAAAATGGCCAAAATAATAAAAAAAGTATATTGTATTGATATTGATGGAACTATATGCAATATTTGCAAAGATTATGGAAAAGCCGCCCCTTATTTAGATAGAATAGAAAAAATTAATAAGTTATACGACAAGGGGCATACTATTGTTTATTTTTCAGCTAGAGGTAGCACTACTGGTTTGGATTGGTCTGAACTGACAAAAAAACAATTTAAAAAATGGAATGTTAAGTATCACAAACTTATTTTAGGGAAGCCTTTTTTTGATTATTGTCTGGATGACAAAGGTATTAGCTTGTCAAAATTTTTTAGAAAAAAGGATATTTTTTCTTTGGCGAATAGAGTAGCCATAATTACTGGTTCTTCCGGAGACATAGGCAAGGCTATTTGTGAAGCCTTTTTAGAATTTGGGGCTATTGTGTATAAAATAGATAGTAAAGACGGTAAGGATGTAAGTAATTATAAACAAATGGAAAAAGATATTAATGGTATTTATAGAAAAGAAAAAAGAATAGATATTCTAGTCAATTGTGCTGGTGTTACTTTTCCTGAAAGTTCTGAAAAATATCAAGAAAACAAATGGAATAAAACTTTATCAGTAAATCTGAAAGCCCCTTTTAAATTGTCTCAGATTGTTTTCAATTATATGAAAAAAACAGGCGGTTCTATTATTAATATCACTAGTCTTTGGTCGGAATTAGGTTTTATTGATAATCCTGCATATGGAGCGTCTAAGGGAGGATTGAAACAATTAACGAAATGCTTAGCTACGGAGTGGGCCAAATATAATATTAGAGTTAACAATTTAGGGTTAGGTTATTTTAAAACAAATATGACTAAAAGAAGTTGGAGTCAACAGAATCTAAGGAAAGAGCGGACCAATAAAATTTCTTTAGGAAGGTGGGGAGAACCCGAAGATATAATGGGGACTGTTGTATTTTTAGCTTCAGATGCATCCAGGTACATTACCGGACAGGATATTTACGTAGATGGGGGTTGGTTATCAAAGGGGCTGTAAAAAGTTATTGGGGTGCTGTGATTTTGAGAGGTGTATTTTCTTAAACCGCTTAGCGGCATAAGGAATGTCTTATTTTTAGTAAGGGTGAAGAAATTTAAATAATTGTTTTATGATCAGCATAGTTATACCTACTAAGAACCGTTCGGATTTTTTAATCCGGCTGCTTAACTATTATTACGATTTAGATTATAAGCACTGGATTTGCATAGGGGATTCAAGTGATTCTTCTCACGCAGAGAGAATAAAGAAAGAAATCGATAGGTTAAAACATAAGCTAAAAATTACATACCGGCAATACCCTGGCTTAAACGATTTAGCCTGTTACAGGGAGCTTATTGATTCGGTAAAAACTCCCTATATTGTTTATATTGCCGATGATGATTTTTTGATACCAAGAGGGCTCGAGGCTTGTATTGAGTTTCTCGAAAGCAACAAAGACTATACCGCTGCTAACGGTGAAGCCTTTGTTTTTTCTCTAAAGGATTCAGGGCCAAAGGGTGAGATTAGTTCTTTGAGCCGGTATAAACAAAAATGCCTTGAGGCCGATAAAGCCGGCCAGAGGTTGATAGCGTATCTGGAGGACTATTTCGTAACTTTATTTTCTGTGCAAAAGACAGGCGTGTGGAAAACTATGTATAAGGATGTCCTTTCTATTTCTAACAGGCAGTTTGCCGGAGAATTGCTTCCGGCTTGCCTTTCAGCTGTTGAAGGTAAGATTAAGCATCTTGGTTGTCTGTATTTGGCCCGCCAGGTGCATGACCTGCGGTACTGCGTTTCGGATGTTTATGACTGGCTGGTTGCTCCTGATTTTGGGAGTAGTTATGAGACGTTTAGTGGTATTTTAATCAAGGCTATTATGGAAAAGGATAATCTAAGGCAAGAGAAAGCTTCTCAAATGGTTAAACAGGCTTTCTGGAGGCATTTAAGCATTGTCATTCCTGGAAAATATAAATATTGTTATGGCCGAAATAGCACAAACGTATTTACAAAGCTCAAAGATAATCTTAAATCAGTCAGCTTTATGCCAAAGGCAATAAACAATATCAAGTCGATACTTTATCCTTCGGGGAATCTATCATTGCTGCGTTTATTAAGCAAGCAGTCACGGTATCATAACGATTTTATGCCTATACACAAAGCGATTACCGGTTTTGAAAATAAAGGAGATGCTTAAAATGAAAGCGAACAATGCAAAATCTTCGTATATAATTGCCGAAACTGCTTACAACCATCAAGGGGATATAAAATATCTATATAGGATGGTAGATGAGATAGCAGAGATAGGCTTAGATGCGGTTAAATTTCATCTGTTGCTAAATCCGGCAAGTTATTTGCAGAAAGAACATCCTTTGAGAGGTAAAATTGAGTCCTGGATTTTTTCAGAGGGCCAATGGCTTAAGTTGTTGAGATACTCCAAAGAGAAAAGATTAAGCATTATTGCTCTTTGTGATGATGTAGAAAGTTTAGATATGATAAATGAAAAGAATACCGGCGTTGATGCGGTGGAAATACACGCCAGCGCTCTAAATGATTATTTTCTCTTAAAAGAAGCCGCCAGATTCAAGGGGACAGTTATGCTGGGTATTGGCGGGTCATCTTTAGATGAAATCCAATACGCGGTCAATTTTTTGAAGGAAAATGGTAAAACCGAAATAATACTAATGCACGGGTTTCAAAATTATCCTACTAATTACCGCGAAATAAATCTTTTTAAGATGCTGAAGATTAAAGAATTATTTAACCTGCCGGTAGGATTTGCTGACCATACTGACCACAGTGATGTCAATAATGAGTTTATTTCTTCTCTGGCAGGCGCCTGCGGCGTTAATATATTGGAAAAACACTATACTTTAGATTTCGGGAAAGAAAGGCTGGATTATCATTCGGCAGTTGGGAAAAAACAAATTAAGAAAATCCGGGAACTTATGGATTTAGCGTTAGCTGTGTATGGAGACGGAAACTTAGAAATGTCTAAGTCCGAGCAGGAATATGGCAAGACCGGCCCGATGAAAAAAGCCATTGTGGCCAAGGAAGATATAAAGAAAGGAGAAAAATTTTCTCTGGATAATCTTTGTTTTAAAAGGACGCAGGAAGAATCCGGATTGAGGCAAAAAGATTTTCTGAAACTTATAGGCAAAAAAGCAGCTACAGACATAAAACAGGATGAAGTAATAGAATTTCACAAAGTTTATTCGGATTGTTTAGGAGAGAACCGGAAGGATTTGACCGGAGGAGTCAAATAAAGATATGAAAACAGGGTTTTTAATTACTGCGAGAATGAAATCGACCAGGCTTCCTTCAAAGCTTATACAAAAACTTGGCACAAGAGAAATCATCAGGCATATGATAGACAGGCTGAAGCTGGCGAAGGATTTGGAAAAAATAATAGTTTGCACTTCAGCCAATCCCCAAGACGGGATATTAAAAACGATAGTGGAAGAAGAAGGCGTTGATTGCTTTCTGGGAAGCGAGGAAGATGTGATAGCGAGGCTGTATAATGCTGCCAGGGCTTTTGAGCTTGACTATGTTATTAACATTACGGCCGATTGCCCTTTAGTCGCTTACGAATATATTCCTGTGATTATAAATCAGTATAAAGAAAAGAAACCCGATCTCATAAGATGTTTTGACTTGCCGCACGGCCTTTATTCATACGGTATGGATGTTGGGGCTATGGGTAAAGTCTGCGAGATAAAGGATAGTTTTAATACCGAGGTTTGGGGAAGATACTTTAGCGATACTGGATACTTTAAGGTATTAGATTTGGAGATTCCGGCTAAACATCAGAGAAAATATAGGCTGACTTTAGATTACCCTGAGGACTTGGAAGTATTTAAGAAAATTTATGAGTATTTTGGTAAAGACACTTTTAGAAAAACCGTGGATGAAATCATAAGTTATTTAGATAAATATCCGCAAGTTGCAGCTTTAAACTCAGGGTGCGCGGATAAATTTATCAAAAGGTATAATGAGCAGGATAAGATAAAGTTAAAATGATGAAAAAGGTATTAATATTCGGCTGTGGGTCTATAGGCCAGAAACATATTGCGGCTTTAAAGAGAATCAAATCCGTTTCTCTGGGGGCGCTTAGGACCAAAAAAGGGTTTTATCAAGAAATAGGCCTAAAAGACGTAAAAGAATTTTATTCTGAAAGAGCGGCCTTTGACTGGCGCCCTGAATATATGATTATAAGCAACCCAACCAGTTTGCATCTGGGGTGCCTGTTAAAAGGCATAAAGCGGGGTATTAAGAATATATTTATAGAAAAACCCTTAGCCGGAGATTATAACGACGTGAAAAAAGTTAGCAAACAGCTAAAAAACTATAAAGGTAATATAGCAATAGGCTTTAACTTACGGTTTCATCCTGTTTTTAAGAAGATAAAAGGCTTAATAGGATCTAAGAAGTATGGCAGAGTTTTAAGAGCAAGCCTGGAAGCGGGAAGTTATCTGCCCTTTTGGCATCCTTACGAAGATTACAAAAAAAGTTATTCCGCCTTGAAAAGACTGGGAGGCGGAGCTTTGAGGACATTGTGCCATGAAATAGACCTTGTGCAGTATTTATTCGGCGGTTTCAGGTATATTTACGGTGATATTGGAAGAATTAGCAAATTGAAAATCGATACCGACGATAATGCTTTTATCTTAATAGATACTGATACCAATGCTAAAATAGATATAAAGTTGGATTACCTAAGGCCGATACCAGAAAGAAAGGGGGAAGTATTATTTGAAAACGGCCTCCTGCGTTATAGCCTTAATCATCCAAGTATAGAATATACCGGTTATAACACGAGAAAATGGAACAAAATTTTTTCCTGTAAAGCGTATAATCATGATACTCAATATCAAATTCAAATGAAAGATTTTATTAATCAGGATTATGGAACATTATGCACACTAAAAGAGGGCATAAATGTTATGAAGGCTATTCATTTAGCAGAGAGTTCTCATAAAAAAAGGAAATATTATGTTTAAGCTAAAAGGAAAAGTGATAATTTTAATCGGAGGCTCAGGGTTATTAGGCTATGAGTTTTCAAAAGCTATTCTTAAACAAGAAGGCAGGCTGTATAGTTTTGATATAAGTGATAACAGTAAGCTTAGTATTTTGAAAAAGAATAAAAATTATTTTTTCAAAATGCTGGATGCAGGAAATAAAAGCGAGTTAGAAAAAACAATAAATAAAATTATAGCCCGGGAAGGGAAAATAGACGTTTTGATAAACGCCGTCACTGCTAAAGGAGAAGGTTTTTATTCTCCTTTTGAAGAGGTGACTTTGGAAAGCTGGAATTTGATTATGCATGCCAATTTGACAATACCTTTCATTGCTTCGCAGGCAGTTATAAAACAAATGCGTAAGCAAAAGTCAGGATCGATTATAAATATTTCTTCTGTCTATGGAATTGTCGGCAATGACCAGAGCATATATAAAGGAAGCAATTTGGCTCAAGTATATACCGGGAATAAAAAGTTGAAACAGATATTTTCGCATCCGGCATATAACTCTAGCAAAGCAGGTTTAACGGCTTTGACCAGGTTCCTGGCTGCTTATTACGGTAAGGATAACATAAGGGTTAATTGTATTTCTCCCGGCGGAATCGATAGCGGGAAAGAAAATAAAACTTTTCTTAAGAAATATTCCCAGAAAACTCCTCTGGCAAGAAAAGCCAGGGCTGATGAGATAAACGGGGCACTAATATACCTGGCTTCGGATGAATCTACTTACGTTACCGGCCATAATCTTGTAGTTGACGGAGGCTGGACAGCATGGTGAAAAATGTTTGGGATAGGATTATAGATACTGGAAGTGTCTTTGTAATAGCAGAAGCCGGTATCAATCATAATGGAAATTTATCTGTTGCCAAGAAATTAGTTGATGAAGCCTTCAGGGCCGGGGCGGACGCCGTGAAGTTTCAGACTTTTTTTGCTAAGGACTTAGCGGTTCCTGGAGCTCCCAAAGCTGATTATCAGAAGCAATCCGGCTCAGCCGATGAATCTCAGCTGGATATGCTGTCAAAGTTAGAGTTAAAAGAAGGCCAATGGCTCAAACTTTATGAATATTGTAGAGAAAAAGGGATTATTTTTATGTCTACTCCTTTTGATAATAAGAGCGTTGAGCTTCTTGATGGATTAGGCATGGAGGTGTTCAAAATTTCTTCCGGAGAAATCACAAACATTCCTTTTTTGTCTTATGTTGCTTCTAAGAAAAAACCGGTTATACTTTCAACCGGTATGTCTACATTAGCCGAGGTCGAAGCCGCGGTAAAAGCAATTAAAAATTCCGGGATCGGTAAAATAGTTTTATTGCACTGTGTCAGTAATTATCCGGCCCGGGCGCAGGAAGTTAACTTAAAGGCTATGCTCACCTTAAAAGAAAAGTTTGGCTTTCCTGTAGGGTATTCTGACCATACTTTAGGAATTGATATTACCATTGCTGCTGTAGCTTTAGGGGCATCTGTAATAGAAAAGCATTTTACGCTTAAATGTGATTCAGTGGGGCCTGACCATAAAATTTCTCTTGAGCCCGGGCAGCTGCAGTCAATGATAAAGAATATACATAGGGTAAAGATTGCCCTGGGCGATGGCCAAAAACGGCCGGTATCCAGTGAGGAAGCTGTGGCTAAGGCTGTAAGAAAAAGCCTTGTTGCCGCCTGTGATATCAAGGCAGGAACAGTGTTGGAAGAAGGATTTATTGCTATTAAGCGGCCCGGGACAGGTTTGCCGCCGGCTAAAATAAATGGCCTTATTGGCCGGCAGGTGAAATTAAATATAACCAAAGGAACACTTTTATCATTGGAAATGCTGATATGAAAAAAATAGGCGTAATAACAACTGGCCGGTGTGATTATAGTATTTATTTTCCTATCCTAAAAGAGATTAAGGCTTCTTCAAGCCTCAATCTTATTTTGTATGTTACAGGTATGCATTTATTTTCGCGTTACGGCGATAGTTTAAATTCTATCAAAAAAGACGGCTTCTTAAAAATAAAAAAGGTTTTTGCTGATTTTTCTTCGGATACGCCTTTAGGGGTAACAAAAGCGATGGGGGAGGTTACTAATAGGTTTGGCAAGGCATTTGAAAAAGAAAAGCCGGATATATTGTTAGTATTGGGAGACCGTTTTGAAATGCATGCGGCGGCTTTAGCAGCCATTCCATTTAAGATACCTATTGCCCATATTCACGGCGGGGAGTTAACTTATGGTTCTTTTGATGAGTATTTTAGGCATTCGCTTACGAAGTTAAGCTATTTTCATTTTGTTTCTACAAAAGTTTATGCAAAAAGAGTCAGGCAGATGGGCGAGGCCAAAGAGAGAATTATTGTTTCAGGAGCTCCTGGTTTGGATAATATTTCGAAAATCCATACTCAGGCCAAAGAAGAATTGGAAAAAAAATTTAAAATTAACTTTTCAAAACCGGTGCTTTTAGTTACCTTTCACCCTGTTACTTCTGAATATGGTAAAACTAAGGAGTATATAGCAAAACTTCTTAAGGCCTTAAGCTTATTTAGCGATTACAATATAGTTTTTACATCTCCTAATGCTGATATGGGTAGCAAGGCCATACGGGATAAAATAAAGAAGTTTGCCAGAAGAAACAGCAATGCTTTTTATGTTGAGAATTTCGGAAGAGCAGGGTATCTAAGCATGATGAAGAATTCAGCCGCAATGGTGGGTAACTCTTCCAGCGGGATTATTGAAGCGGCGTCTTTTAAACTGCCGGTAGTAAATATAGGCAGGCGCCAGGAAGGAAGAATTAGGGGCAGAAACGTTATTGATACAGGATATGAAATCAGGGAAATTTGTGCGGGTATCAGGAGAGCAACATCAAAGAAATTTCGTGCATCGCTAAAAGGGATCAAGAATCCTTATGGTGACGGCAAAGCGGCAAAACGTATAGTTGCAATTTTAAAGAGAGTAAAATTGAAAGCTGTAAGGCCAAAGTACTTTTGTGATTTATGAAAAAAGAAAAAGTAAAAAAAGTTATTATCCTTGGCGGCGGCGGGCATGCCCGCAGCCTTAAAGAAGCCTTGGATATTTGCGGACAATTTAATATAATAGGCTTTACTGACCTAAAGCCGGTAGATATCAAAGGTTTAATCTATCTGGGAAATGACAGTGCAATAAAGGGCTATTCGCCGCAGGAGATTTTTCTGGTTAATGGCATAGGTTCGGTAACCCAGCCTTATAAGCGCCGTAAAATATATGATAAGTTTAAGTCTCAAGGTTATAATTTTCTTTCAGTCATACATCCTAAAGCTATAGTTTCATTAGAGAGCCAACTGTCTGAAGGTGTGGAGGTTATGGCAGGAGTAGTTATCAATACAGGCGTTGTTTTAGGAGAAAACGTAATTATTAATACCTCCGCGGTTATAGACCATGACTGTAGAATTGGTGCTCATACTCATATTTCTCCCGGGGTTACGCTTTCTGGCGGAGTCCGTATCGGTGACTGTTCTCATATAGGCTCGGGGGCAACTGTTATTCAAGGGGTAAATATTGGAGATGAGGTTATTGTTGGTGCCGGGGGCGTTGTTGTAAACGATATTCCTTCAAAAGTAACGGTAGTTGGAATTCCGGCGAAAATTTACAAAAAGAAACTAAAGAAAACTTAATAATATGAAGAATGTCGAAAAACTTTTTACTTCCAAGAGCAATACGATAGAGGAGGTCATAGCTGTTATACAAAAAGGAGCCAAAGGTATTGCTCTTATTGTTGATCAACAACAACGCCTGATCGGGACTGTAACCGATGGAGATATCCGCAGAGCCATACTAGCTAAAATAGACCTTAAAGATAAAATTACCAGTATTTTCGAGCAGCACTGTATAGGATACAATAAGCCCATCGCTGCTTTGATTGGCGTATCGCGGGAAGAAATTTTAAAAATTATGGGCGAAAAAAGCGTAAGACACGTCCCTCTTTTGGATAAAGCCGGCCGGGTTAAAGATTTGGCTTGGATATCGGACTTAATTGAGGACGATCCAGGATTACAGCTTACGGCAATAGTAATGGCCGGAGGCAAGGGCAGGCGCTTGCATCCTTTTACAAAAGATACGCCCAAGCCTATGCTTCCTTTGAGTAACCGCCCCTTGATGGAAAGGACAATCGAGAGATTGCGTGAATGTGGTATCAAGAAGGTGCATATCTCTACTCATTATAAGCCGGAAGCAATTACAAATCATTTTGGCAACGGAAATAATTTTGGCGTTGATATTGGCTATATCAATGAAGATCAGCCTTTAGGTACAGCCGGCGCCCTTAGTCTTATGGAATCTCCTCATGGCCCAACATTGGTTATAAATGGAGATGTATTAACTCAGTTAGATTTTCGAGCCATGCACGATTTCCATAATTCACATAAGGCCGTAATGACAGTCGGAGTGCGTAAATGCGATTTAGAAGTTCCTTATGGAGTTATTGAAACTAACAATGTGGATATAGTCAATTTAGTTGAAAAACCCATACAGACTTTTCTTGTTAATGCCGGAATTTATTTATTAGAGCCAATTGCTTATAAATATATTCCCAAAAATCATAATTTTGATATGACTGAGTTGGTAGAAGCTTTAATAGAGGCCGGCCAGAGAGTAATCAGTTTTCCTATACAGGAATATTGGTTAGACATAGGCCATCCGGAACATTACCAAAAAGCAAAGGAAGATGTTAAAAATGGAAAAATTTAATTGGAATGGAAAGAAAGTATTAGTTACCGGAGCCGGAGGCTTTATAGGAAGCCATCTGGCTGAGTGTTTAGTTAAGCTGGGTGCAAAAGTCCGGGCTCTGGTGCATTATAATTCTTTTGGCCGGTGGGGCTGGTTAGATGAATCGGATCATAAAACAGACATGGAAGTTATTCTGGGAGACATTGCTGATCGCGACAGCGTTGCCGGCGCAGTTAGCGGCCAAGAGATAGTTTTTCATCTTGCGGCTTTGATAGGTATTCCCTATTCCTATCAAGCGGTTAATTCTTATGTACAGGCTAATATCTTAGGAACGGTCAATGTTTTACAGGCGGCCAGGCAGAGTAACATTTCCTGCTTGGTGCATACTTCTACCAGCGAGACATATGGAACAGCGCAATATGTTCCTATTAACGAAAAACATCCGGCTGTCGGACAATCTCCTTACTCAGCGACAAAAATCGGAGCTGATCAAATAGCTTTAAGTTTTCAAAAATCATTTAGCTTACCGGTAAAAATTGCCCGCCCTTTTAATACTTATGGCCCGCGTCAATCAGCCAGGGCAATCATTCCGGCAATAATAATTCAGATTTTAAACGGCAAGAGAGAAATAAATTTAGGAAGCCTTAGCCCAAAACGCGATTTTATTTATGTAAAAGATACGGCTCGGGGTTTTATTGAGATTGCCGAGTCCAAAAGCCTTATCGGAGAAGCTGCGAATATTGGCAGCGGCAGTGAGATATCGATTGGGAATTTAGCTGAGTTGATAGCTTCTTTGATGGGAGAAAAAATAGAAATAGCTAAAGATGCTTCACGCCTGCGGCCGGATGACAGCGAAGTGCAAAGGCTTTGTTGTGATAATACTAAATTGCGGCAAAACAGTTCCTGGCACCCCGAATATAGTTTAGAAAAGGGGCTTGATGAGACTATAAAGTGGTTCAGAGCTAACCTAAAACGCTATAAGGCGGATATTTACAACGTCTGATGAAAAAAATATGATTCCTCTTTGCGAACCTAAAATTCAAGGAAATGAATGGAAGTATGTCAAAGACTGCCTGGACAGCGGTTGGGTTTCTTCGGTCGGAGAATATGTGGATAAGTTTGAGGGTTCTTTGGCAAGTTATACCGGCAGCCAATATGCAGTTGCTTGTGTTAACGGAACCTCTGCTCTGCATATAGCTTTGCTGATAGCAGGCGTGGGCCAAGGTGATGAGGTCTTGCTACCGGCGTTGACATTTATTGCTCCGGCAAACGCGATTCGTTATACAGGAGCCTGGCCTGTCTTTATCGATGTTTCTTTTGATATATGGCAAATGGATCCTCAGAAAATAAAAGACTTTTTAACTAAAGAATGCACATGGCGCCAGGGAAAGCTCGTTAATAATAAAACCGGCAGGATAGTAAGAGCAATATTGCCTGTGCATATTTTGGGCCATCCGGTAGATATGGATCCAATTTTGGAACTTGCTGGAAAATTTGGCCTTGAAGTGATTGGGGACGCTACGGAGAGCTTGGGCGCAAGTTATAAAGGCCGCAAAATAGGCTCACTGTCGGGGATATCAGCCTTAAGTTTTAACGGTAATAAAATTATTACTACCGGCGGCGGCGGAATGATTATTACTGACAATAAAGAGTGGGCTGCCAGGGCAAGATATCTTACCACCCAGGCAAAGGATGATTCCTTGGAGTATATCCACAATGAAATAGGGTATAACTATCGTTTGAGCAATATCCAGGCAGCTCTTGGTTTGGCTCAAATGGAAAATATTGATAGTTATATTGCTTCTAAAAGGAATATTGCTGCTCATTATAGAGAAAAATTACAAAATATACCCGGTATTAGCCCTATGCCTTTTGCTGTATGGGCAAAGCCAATTTTTTGGTTATATACCATTTTAATCGATGCTGCTAAATTTGGTATTAGCAGCAGGGATTTATTAGCTAAGTTAAGAAAAGATGGGATTCAATCCCGTCCTTTCTGGCACCCTCTATGCGGGCTTAAGCCATTTAAGCAAGCTTATGCCTATCAGATAGAAGTGACTGATAGGCTGTATCGTGACGGTTTGAGCCTGCCTTGCTCAGTTGGTTTAAAGAATGAAGAACAAGATAAAGTTATTGAAACTATCAGCAGATTGAAAGGGGAATGAATGTTTGATTCAAGTATATTTGGGGAATGTAAATCTAAGCTTAGCTCACCAGAAATAGTACGCAGATTTAATTTGGCTGAAAAAATAGTTATTGTTGACGGTTTGCCCGGCTGCGGCAAGACAATGCTTTCACCAATAGTCGCGGCCATGGAGAGAGCAGAAAAACTTACTTATGCTTATGAGCTTGAGCTCATTTGTCAACTAAACTATTTAAAAAAAATTGAACCTGATGCAGCAATAGCTATGGTTAAGACTTTAACCGATTTAAAGCTATACAATATAATGATGAGCCGGGAGACAAATTTTCGGCCAGGTGATCTTTCCAGTGTATTCAGTGCGCCTAAACCTTTAACTTACTTAAGAAGGTTATTTCAAAAAGGTGAAAGAATGATTCCTGAGCGGATAAAAAAAGAAAAACCAATTCTGCATTTGACAACTCACGCTCTTTTAGGAATTAGCCGGCCTGTTTTTTCTGCCTTGAACCGGAGAGTTGCAATTCTTGAGGTTGTTCGTCATCCGTTATATATGATTAAACAGCAAGTGATGAATATGGAACGTTACTTAACTGACGCGAGGTATTTTCCGGTTTTCATTTCTTACGGCCAAGGGCACTTGCCTTTTTTTACTTTTGGCTGGGAAGATTTGTTTTTTAATTCAAATCCCGTAGAAAGGGCGATTTATTATATAGATAGAATGTCAAAAATTACCGAGTCAGCGAAAGAAAAATTGTTCAAAGAATATGGAACGCAAATTATCACTATTCCTTTTGAATCTTTTGTTGTTGAGCCTTGGTCGTATATTAAAATAATTGAGCAGGTTTTAGAAACACGAGCTACGAAAGTTACTCGTCAAGCTATGAGAAGGCAGCGTGTGCCCAGAAAAATGTATGCTCAAGGTATAGGTTTGAAAATTTATAAGCGTTGCGGGTGGGAAGCGCCTATGGCTGGATCAGACGAAAATAAGGAATTTCAAAAACGCTGGCAGTTTGCTAAACAAAGAGCTTCAAAAGAATCCATGCAGGTATTGGGTAAGCTGTGCGTAGAGTATGAAAAAAAATATATGGGTGGAATAAAAAAAACGGGAGAATCATATGAGTGAAATTTTAGACGAATATTTTAGCAATTACAAAAAAGCTCTTGAGGATTTTCTTAATAATTCAGAGAACCGGCTGCGCTTAGACGAAACTGTCGAACTCCTAAAAAACACTAAAAATACAGAAGCAGTAATTTATTTGGTCGGCAACGGCGGTTCTTCAGCGATTGCTGAACATATGGCGATTGATTTAACTAAGAATGCTGGATTACGCGCTATGGCTATCAGCGGTTCGCCGATGTTAACGACTTTTTCTAATGATTTCGGTTATGAAAAAGTATTCCAAAAGGCGATAGAGCACTTCGGTAATTCCCAGGATATCTTGATAGCTATAAGCAGCGGGGGAACCTCTCGGAATATTATTAATGCCTGTGCTGCGGCAAAAGATAAAGGAATGAAAATAATTACTTTTTCCGGTTTTGACCGAAATAACCCCTTAAGCAAAGAGGGGGATTTTAACTTCTGGGTTAATTCCCGGGCGTTTGGTTATGTGGAGCTTATACACAACCTGATTCTGCATTATATAAATGATGCTATAATCGGTTCAGCTGAGTATATGATCCGTTAAGGATGAGCGATGAAAATATATTTTAATACCCATACTTTTGATGAATTTATTAAAGAGGAGAGTTTGGACATTACGAATATCCCTCAGGAAACAGAATTCCTTGTTTTAGGAGCCAAAAAAGTTGATTATAGTAAATTCACGAAACTTAAGGCAGTCTACCGCTTTGGAGTTGGGACAGATAATATTGATTTTAAATATCTTAAAAATATAAATGTACCGGTTTACTTTCCGAGCGAAAAGGCCAAAGAAATCCTTTATGACGCTACCGCAAATTTTACCGTATACGGGATTATACATGTTTTATACCGGGAGGCTTTTGGCGATATAAATTTATGGAAAAAAAAACAACGTGAATATATCGGAGAGAAAATAGCTTTAGTTATAGGCACGGGTAACATAGGAAAAAGGGTTTTAAGCAAATTAAGCTTATTTATGAAAACTAAATCTTTTGACATAACTGCCAATGCTTTTGATGAATTAAAGCCTTTGGTTAAAGAGGCCGATATAATTACCATTCACATTCCTTTGAATAAGGATACTGAGAGTTTTTTTAATGAAGAGAAGTTGTCTTGGGCAAAAGATAAGGCTCTTTTTATTAATACAGCCAGGGGTAGTTTGTTTGATGAGGAAGCCTTATATAGAAAGCTAAAGAATAGTAACTGCAGGGCCTTTTTTGATGTTTTCTGGCAGGAGCCTTATAAAGGAAAATTGAAAGATTTGGGACAGGAGAAGTTCTTTATGACTCCACATTCAGCTAGTAATACCAGGGAATTTCTTCGGGCAGGATTTAATGATATTCTTAACATATCAAGGAAAGGTTAAAAAGTGAGCCAGCTAAATTTTGCTATCATTGGTTTCGGAAAAATGGGGCGTATCCGTTACGATACTCTTAAAAAATTGAGCGATTGCCGGGTTACGCATATATCAGAACCGAATTCTAAAATCGATACCCCGGAAGGCATCAAAAGTGCTGTCAATCCCGATGAAATTTTCAAAGATAAAAAAATTAATGCGGTCATTATAAGTACCCCTAACTATTTGCTTAAAGATTATGTTATACGAGCTTTAAATTCCGGTAAACATGTTTTTTGCGAGAAACCACCGGGAAGGAATATCGAAGAATTAAAAGAAATGATTACTGTCGAGAAAAAGAATTCCGGCTTAAAACTGATGTTTGGATTTAACCACAGGCACCATGAAAGTATGATTCATGCCAAGAAGCTGGTTGACAGCGGCCAGTATGGGAAAATCCTTTGGCTGCGCGGCCGTTACGGGAAAAGCGTCGATGAAAACTTTTTTTCAAACTGGAGGGCAAAAAAAGAGCTTTCCGGAGGCGGAATATTTCTGGATCAGGGCATACATATGCTGGATTTATTTTTAATGATGTGCGGTGATTTTCAGGAAGTCAAAGCTTATGTTTCTAATTTATACTGGAATCTTGATATAGAAGATAATGTATTTGCCATATTCCATAATAAGGAAGGCCAGGTAGCCTCTCTACATTCTACTATGACTCAATGGAGGCATCTTTTTTCTTTTGAGATATTTCTTGAGAGAGGCTACATAACGATAAACGGTTTAAAAACCAGTTCTAATAGCTATGGGGATGAGGTGATGAGTGTGGCGGTTAACAGAAGTTTGCCTCCGGCAGCCGTATGGAGCCAGGAAGAAGACTATACTTTTCATGTTGATACTTCCTGGGAAAAAGAATTAAATATTTTTATTGATTCCATAAGAAAGAAAATGCCCATTCCTGTAGGAAATACGGATGATGCGTATAAATTAATGAGGTTAGTTGAAAAAGTTTACAGCCAAGAGAGAGGGCCAAAAAATGATTAATTTATCAGGCAAAACAGCTCTTATTAGCGGTGGAACTCGGGGTATAGGCAAAGCAATGGTTGATTTATTCGCATCTTCCGGATGCAAAGTTATCTACACCGGGACAAAGAATGAAGAAAAGAACCTTTCAAAAGATAAGATTTTTATGCAGCTTGATCTGGCGCAGGATAAAAGTGTAAAAGACTTTTTTTCAAGGCTATCTACGCTAGAGAGAATAGATATTTTAGTGAATAACGCCGGAATCAATATAATAGAGCCGATTAGTGAGATAGAAAATGAAAATTGGCAAAAAGTGCTAAAGGTAAATTTAACCGGCCCGATGCTGCTTACGCGCGAGATATCTAAGAAAATGAAAAGGTCCGGAGGAGGAAAGATTCTTAATATAAGTTCCATATTTGGGATTATGTCGCGCCAGAAACGAAATTCGTATTCTGCCAGTAAAGCCGGCCTTATCGGCTTGACTAAGTCTTCGGCTTTGGATTTAGCGCCTTATAATATTGTAGTTAATGCTTTGTGTCCCGGGTTTACCTTGACGGAATTAACTACTTCTATTCTGTCGAAAGAAGAAATAGAAGCCCTAAAGAAGGAAATTCCCCTGGGGAGGTTTGCTTCGGTAGAGGAAATCGCCCGGGTAGCTTTATTCTTATGTTCAGATTTAAATAGCTATATGACCGGCCAGGTTGTTATAGCGGATGGGGGGTATATATTAAGATGAAAATAAATTCCAAAATAAAAAATTATTCGGTAGAAATGATTGATAATTTATTAGAGCGAAAAGATAAGATATTCTCTTCCCTGCGATACAGGCGCCTGTTTTATTTAGTGGATGAGAATTTTTTTTCTATATATGAGAAAAAAATAAAAGAATTTATCGGTGAAGATTTTTTTTATGTGATTCCGGCAACCGAACAAAACAAAAGCTATTTTAAGCTGGCAGATTATTACCGTGTATTAGTAGGCAATAATTTTATGAGGAGTGATATACTGGTTACTTTTGGCGGAGGAATCCTGCAGGATATTAGCGGTTTCATTGCTTCAACTCTGTATAGGGGTATCAAGTGGATATTTTTTCCAACTACATTGCTTGCTCAGGCAGACAGTTGTATAGGCTCTAAGACTTCTATTAATTTCGAGGATAGCAAGAACTTGATAGGCACGTTTTATCCCCCGGACTTTATTTATATAGACAGCGGATTTTGCCGCACGCTTACCGAGGATTATTTTAACAGCGGTTTAGGAGAGATTATTAAGTTCCATCTTATGTCAGACAGCAAAGGATATACTCTGTTGAAGGAGTACCTTTCTTCTTCTGATTTGCGTGATGAGGGTTTGCTAAAAAAAATAATTCTTCTTACGCTCGGTATTAAACGGTCGTATTTCGAAAGTGATGAGTTTGATAGCGGCAGGCGGAATCTTCTTAATTACGGGCATTGCTTCGGCCATGCTTTGGAATCAGCAAGTAATTTTAAGGTTTGCCACGGGGAAGCTGTAATTGTAGGCATGGGGTTTGCTAACCTGCTTTCTTTAAAGAGAGGGATAATAACTAAAGAAAAGTATGATGAATTTGAACGGATATTCAGAAAGCATTATCCGAGATTTGATTTATCTACAATATCCGTTGATGCTTTAATCGGATATCTTAAGCGTGATAAGAAAAGGATCGGCCAAGACTTAACTATGATTCTTTGTGAGGATATAGGCAAACAGATAAAAGCCGATGACATTAAGGAATCCGAGATAAAAGATACCTTCAAGGAATTTGCAGCCAAATACAAAGAAAACTAATCTTTAAAATAAATATGCGAAATGCTGATAATAAAACGCAGGAAACTTTATTTATAGAACGCTTAACAATATTTTCCTGGCTGTTTACGATTGTCCCTTATTTATTCCGAGGGCTTATTAGAAGGCCCCTTAAGGTTTGCAAAGTTTATTTTATAGACGCCTCTTGCCCGGGGCTTTTGGTTGCCAAATTAGGGCTTTTGTTTTCCTCAACAAAACCGGAGAAGTTAAATTATCGCCTCATAGATATACGCGATGAAAAAGGTGTTTTAGTAAGAGAGAGAATCGTATATTTTGACCTTTTTGAGATTCTCAAAAAAATTCTTTCCGGAGTTTCCTTCAGAAAAATATTATCTGAAAACAAAAGCAAGAATAGAATACCGACTTTTCTTTCAAAACAAGTTACTTCTTACAGCACTTATCTTAATTCTTCTGTTTGGTGCGCTCAGTTTTTAGTTCAAGTTGTCCATTGGAAGGTAAAAAAAGACGCTTCACTTGCGGCGGCTCGAAGTGTTTTGTTTTTGGATAAAAGGCCGTGGTTTGGCCAAATTAAAGAATACGCTTATTCATATGGAGTGAATGCAGTTGAAACAATAAACTTGCGCTTTAGTTTAAAATCCTTTGTAATTACTTTGGCTGGAGACAAGCTCAAAAGCTTACAAGGCAAATACTTTTATATCAAAAGAAAAGGAATTTTAAACTTTTTGAAATATTTGTTTTTCGGCAAACACAGCTTAAGTGGCCGTTTAGCAAAACAGGATACCGCTAAAGGCAATGTTTCTGGAGCCGGTAATCCAAAACTTGTAGTTCAATATTACGGGCATCTTAATTTAGGCAATCCCCAGCTGCATTCAGATTTGTTTTTTTGGCAGCAGTCTAAGTTTTCGGCAGAAGATATATTGATTATGTTTAATGTTGCCAGAGATAAGCTTGACAGAGAAAAATGGCAGGAAATAAAAAAATACGGTATGAATGCGGTTGCTCTTTCTCCGAGAGATACTGTAATCCCTGAGGCTGAAGTGTTTTGCCATTGGCCTAGCAAGGCCGTCTCAGATTTTTTCCCTTCGCCCGTGGAATTTTCTAAAAAAACGGTTGAAGAAAGATGGTTGAGGAGACAGTTATCTTACTATCATATGCAGTATAATTACTGGTTTGATTTTTTCAGCCGATACAATGTTAAGCTTTATTTAACCTGGTTCAGGTATAACGGATTACACTGTGTTATGGCGGACGCTCTCGGGGCATTAGGCGGCGTGACTGCAATTTATCAGCGGGCATTTGAAGAATTTCCCGCGGCGACATCAACCATAGACGCGGATATTAATTTCGGTTTCTCATACAATAACGCTGAAATTGAACGCCAGGCTGGCTCAAATATTTCATATTATATCATTACCGGATATCTTGGAGGCCACAGGTTTCCTTTAGTCAGAAAGCAGGCTGCTGAAATTAGGAAAAGCCTTCAGGAGAATGGAGCAAAACATATTATAGCTTTTTCTGATGAAAACTCCGCAGATGATTCCCGCTGGCATACCGGCCACGAATTTATGAGGGTTAACTATCATTTTCTGCTTGAAAAACTTTTATCAGAGCCGTGGCTGGGGATTGTGATAAAACCCAAGGTGTCGGCAACTTTGCGCTGCCGCCTTGGCCCGGTGGCGGATTTGCTTAAGCAGGCTGAGAATACCGGAAGATGTTTTGTTTTTGAAGGCGGGGCTATGCATGATTCTTATCCTCCCGCGGCAGCCGCGCTCGCTTCGGATATAGTTATACATGGTCATCTTGCCGGTGCCACGGCAGCGGTAGAAGCGGCTCTGGCGGGGGTGCCGACTTTGATTATGGACCGTGAAGGCTGGCGGTCAATAAGCCTTTTATATAATAAGTTAGATAAGAACCAAGTTATATTTTCAGATTGGCACAGCCTTTGGAGTGTTTACCGGGATAATCTAAAAAATCCCGGCAGCGTTAACGGCTTTGGTGACTGGTCCCCTGTTTTAGAAGATATAGATCCTTTTAGGGATGGTAAAGCGGCTGAACGAATGGGGTCATATTTAAAATGGATAATGGATGGTTTTAAAGCTAAATTGGCCAGGGAAAAAGTTTTAGCGCTTGCTGCAGAACGTTATGCAGATACTTGGGGCCGTGATAAAATAATGGAAATTTCTAATGGGTCAATAAAGCCTTTAAGGGGCTTTGAACAAAAGATAACAATCAAACATGCGTCAAGCTTTAAAGGAGAAGAATCATATGGCTAAAGTAGTAGCAATGATACCGGCAAGATTGGGAAGTAAGCGAGTTAAAAATAAGAATCTTCGTTTATTAAGCGGCAAGCCGCTTGTTTGTCACGTGTTAGAAAAAGCAATGGAATCAAAGATTTTTGAAGAAATATACGTTAATTCCGAAGCGGACATTTTCCGCGAAATAGCGCAGGAATACGGTACAAAATTTTATAAACGCAGCAAAGAATTAGCCGGTGATGGGGCTACAAATGATATGTTCGTTTTCGATTTTATCAAAAATGTTTCTTGCGACTTAATTATCCAGATCAATCCTACTTCACCGTTGATTACGGCAGATGACATAAGAAGATTCGTTAAGACCATGTTAGAAGATAATTATGACACCCTGCATGGAGTCAAAAAAGAGCAAATAGAGACATTGTTTAGAAACAAGAGTTTGAATTTTGACCCATTAAAAGCTATGCCTCGATCGCAGGATTTAGAGCCCGTTATGTTATTTTCTTCAGGAATTATGGGCTGGAGCGTGCCGAAATACCATGAAAATATGGAAAAATATGGATGCGCGACCTACGGCGGGGATGGAAAAACAGGGTATTTTGTTCTTACAGGATTTTCCGCGATAGATATTGATGAGGAAGAAGATTTTCAATTGGCAGAAATTGCCTGCCAGTTTTTAAATCGAAAACACGATAGGGCTCCGGAATATTTCCTTAGCCAGAAAGAACGCAAGAAATTAATACCGGATGCCGATAGAAAAAGAATATTAACAATGGATGGAGTAAAGAAACTTTCTATGGAAGAATACAATAAGGAAATTACTAATATTCCTAAAATCATAGAACAAAATAGCAAAGAAAAATCATGGTCTTATACCTTAATCAACTCCCCTTCTAACTGCGCTACCCTAATAGGCCAGATGCCTGGGGAGGGCAACAGAATGCACTTTCATTTAGGTTGGGACGAATGGTGGTATATTGTTGAAGGGCAGTGGGAGTGGATTGTTGACGGTATATCCAGAAACGTGA
>JAQUWY010000015.1 GCA_028692655.1 Candidatus Omnitrophota bacterium
CTCCTGCCTCATTGTGATAATGCCTCCTTCTGCCATAATAACCTCCTTAATTGAGGTATTATAGCAATTGCAAAAGGGGACATTTTCATTTTGCCCTAAAGGGACATTATCACTTTGCGGTTACAGAATAATTTATTTAAAGCCTAAAAAGGCCCTAAAAGCCTAAATTTCCTTATCTTTCTTCTCGAATTCTTTAACTATCTTCCGTACTTCGAGCTCGGTTTTCTCTATCTTTTCCCGGCATACCGCGATAAGCTCAACCGCTTTTTTCACCTTCAAAGAGACCTCGTCAACATCTATTCGTTCAGATTCAAGATCGGAAAGAATGTCGTGCAACTCTTTTATCGCTTCATTATATTTCATACTTTTTTTAACCATCTAATATTACCTCCTCCTCATTATAAAACACTTAGCATATTAATCTTTCAGCAGAGATTCAACTCGTGAGAGCAAGCTTCCATCATAAAGAACGGTTCTTATTACGTCTGCCTTCTTGGCATCTTTTGTCGACTTAACGACCTTATTATCTTTAAGAGTCATTGAATAGCCCCGCTTTAAAACATTTTTGGGATCAAGCAGTAACACCTTAGATTCTAAATAACTCAGGTTTTTCCGGTTGTTTCTTAAGTTTGCTTCGGCTATACTTTTTAATTGGTGCCATTGAGCTTTTATCTGCTGGCCTTCTTTTGTAAAAATAATACCTGTAATGCCGGATAACTCATGCCCGGCTTTCAGTAAACCTTCTCTATGGCCCCGGAAATAACGTGAAGTTAAAGAATCAATTTTAACAGCAATACCCTCTGCCTCTTGCCGCTGCTGCCTTAATAACTCCTGGGAACGGGAAAAGATATTCTGCTGGAGCTCTCCCAGGATATCAATGAAATTTTTTATTTTCTCAATTAAAAACTGAGCAGCTTTAGTGGGAGTTTTACAGCTCGTATGAGAAACCATATCGGCAATCGTGGTATTTATCTGATGTCCAATAGCTGAAATCACCGGAAAGTTTGAACTGGCAATAGCTTCAGCAATTTTTTTATTATCAAAATAACTTAAATCGGCTATTGAACCGCCGCCCCGGGTAACAATAATAACGTCTAACTCATTGGGATTCAACCTGTTAAAAATTTTCAAAGCTCTCAAAACATCCGTCTCAACCAATTTACCCTGCATGTGGCAGTTAACTGCCAAAACCTTAAAACTAAAACCACTCAGGCTTAACTCATTAATGAAATCATGATAGGCAGCCGAATCATGGGCAGTAATTAAACCGGCTTTCAAAGGTAAAAGCGGTAACGTATGCAGTTTATTTTTTTCAAAGATGCCTTTTTTCTTTAGTTCTTCAATTACCTTAAGCCGGTTTTGAGCTACCTTACCAAGAGTATAAACCGGGTCAATATCTTTAATGTTAACATTAAACTTCCCTCTAACTGTGTATAAATCAACCTCGCATAAGAATTTTACTTCAATATCATCTTTTAATTGAAAATCGGCTTTAGCTTCTTGAATCCGCCGCTCAATTAACAGCCGGTTCCCGGCAAAAAGATTTGCATCAATTTGGGCAAGTATCCTATCTGAATCCGGATCTTTCTGGACCAGAGAAAAATACATATGATTTTTACCAGGCTGAGTACGCACCCCTTGTATCTCACCGCAAACCCATATATATCCAGAGAATTTCTCTTTAATAAGCTCTCTTACCTCTGTGTTCAACTCTAGGACTGTGTATATCTTATCGCTCATTTATTTTCTCATAATTACAGTTATAAACAGACATCGGCTATAGCCTATTGACCATCGACTATTGACCTTAGGTCTTTCTATCGGTTTTCATCCTATCCGGTATTAAGAATTCAGCAACAAAGAAAACAATCAGGGGTAAAAAATGCAAGAACAGCCGGCTCACGGTTCTTAAATCCTCTTGAGGGCCCGGGCTTAAAATAAATACAGCGGTATAACCAGCAAAGATTAAAGATATTCCGATAGTAAGGTACTTTTTGTCACCCTCTAACAGTTTCCTGAAACGGCAGAGCGCTGTCCCAAAAAAGATAATCCATAATATGTTCCAGCGCTTTATCCCGAAAAACTGCTTTTGATAACTGTAGAGTATCATCGGTATTCTTTTAATATTACTTAGTTGAAAATTTGAGAAAGCTAAAGCATTTACAGTATGATTCTCTAATCCTGCAGAAGTTATCCACTTTAAAGCTAACGCCGGTATCAATAAAGCAACTACTATTGATAAATAAAGAAAGAAATTTTTCACATCTTCCCGTTTTTTATAAGATTTTCCGAAGAATATAAACATTAAAAAAACCAGAAAGTTTACTAACAATAAAGGCATACCTTCACATTTTGTATAAACTGCCAAAGCTGCAAAAATACCGGAAACAAGCAAAAAGATTCTTGGGCCGTTTTTAAACCAAAGATAGAGATAAATAAAACTAAAGCTATAATAGAATCCCAGGACAAGATCAGCGTAACCGATAGTGGCGTAATTATTAAATTGAGGTATGCTAGCCAGAAAGAAAGTGAATATTAAGCTATGAAGCCTGCTCAACCCTTGCCTTTTAAGAAGCCTGTAAAATAAGGCTATGCAAAACAAGAAAAATAAAGGGATAATTATTTTGGAAGCAAAATCATTAAAACTATTCAGAAAGTTATAAATATAGGCTTCGGAAAAAGGCAGAAGCCAGGGATAATCAGCGGTAAAAATCAAGTCTGCCGGAATAGGCCTCCTAAATATATCTAAAGGCAAACCGCCAAACAAATAAATAGCTTTAGCTTTAAACGCCCAGTGGGCCACGGCATCATAAGACTCTATTGGCTTAATAAGGCAGCGAAAAAAAGCATATATTACTTCCCAACTTATAAATCCTAAAAAAAGAATTTCCAGCGGTTTAAACTTATCCGGCAGACAGGGGCTCTTTATGCCGGTTCTGGGTGTAATAAAGAACAATATCAAAGGCAAGAATAAAGCCGCTGTTAATATTGAAAAAACCGAATATCTTAAGCCCGCTAAAGCCATAAAAGTCATAACCAAAGAAACTAAACCCAGCCCGATACCGTAAGAAATCCCTAAAGACTCTAAGAAAAATATATCTTTTTCTCTGTCCAGTGAACGCAGGATTAAAAAACCGTACAGGGTTGAAACAGAAAGCGCGGCTAAAGCTCCTAAATAGACCATATTCCTAATTTTTCCTTTTTAATATAAAACTTTTACCGTCAAACAAAGAATGAAAACCTAATTCTTTATCATCAAAACCCGGCTGTTCATAAACTAAGATATACTCCGGCTCCGAACTGCGCAAGCAAGGATACATAAAATAAACCAGGCGGACTAAATCTACGGAATCAGCCTCGAGCCCAACTATTTCATAGGCCGAGCCGGAAGGAATAGAATGTTTGCTGAATTTCATAAAATCATAAAAATTTTCTCCAAAAACCAGCCTCCTTCTTTCTTCGTTACCGGAGGAAAAAAGTTTTTTATATGTTGGGAATAGATGTTCATCTATCCTGAACTGGCGAAGAAAAAACCACCCCCAAATAATTAGCCATATCACCACAATGACTTTAAAAATCTTCATTATTACCGGGCTCCTGCCGGCTCCAAGGATTTTTTTTCGAAGGACTAAATTTGACTTTAAGCATCGCTGTTAGAGCCGGTAGAATATCAAGGGGCCTTATGGTTTTTCCCTCTTTAGCTGACCTGGGTTTATAGTAAACCGGAACCTCTCCGATTTTACACCTAGCCTTGCAAAGCCTGCTCACCAACTCAAACTCAAAAGCTTGGTTATCGGCCTGGACATTTAAACTTTTGAGTATTTCGGTTTTAATCAATTTAGGTGCAATAATATCAGTGAAATTTCGTTTATACCACTTATTAATAAGGTAAGTGGTAACAATTGTTGCCAGCGCATAAGGCCGCTCTTTTATAATATCAAATTTGGACATGCCGGCTTTTGCCGCAAGACGAGAGCCGAATACAGCATCAAGATGCCGGCTTTCTATCATATCGAACATCGAATATACATCCTCCATTTTATATTCTAAATCAGCTCCCGGGCCGTAAAAATATTCTCCTCTTGCCATCTCAATTCCAACATTAACCGAACGGCCTACTCCGTAATTTTTTGGCTGCAAAACTACTCTTAAATCATTATCTTTAAGGCTGTCCAGGATCTGGCGAGTGCCGTCAGTTGAGTAATTATCAACCACGATTATCTCTTTATCGATATCTAAATCCCGGGCCTGCTGTATGGCCTCGCTAATAGTATGTTTTTCGTTGAAACAGGCTATAAAAACAGTTAATTTCATTTTTAACCTTTTATTAAAGTAACCTTGGCTTTATGAAACTGTGTTAATGCTTGCAGCATTTTAAAAAGCTTTTTGTCATCCACATAAATATCCGAATATTTTTTCTTTTTTACCAGCACATTAAATAAGCAGTGAAACCTGAAAAAAAATTGAGAGATGAATATAACCGCAATATTAGTATGCTCGGCCAGGCGTAACCCTTGGAGCTGATGCGGCAAGAAAACTCTTATCCAGTTAAATTTATTAGCTAAAACATACGTTTCCTTTTCTAAAGCCGCAAAGTAAACTTTATTTTCTTTGGTTAATATATATAAAATTCTTTTGGGGACACCGAATTTTTCATGGAATAATTTCCGGTTTTCTTTAAAGATTTCTTCAAGGCTGCCCAGAATATTAAAAGAAACGTGCTCATCGTGGTAAACATAGGGTGCCTTGGCAAAAACAGTTTTGTAACCGAATTCTCTGGCCCGCATTGAATATTCGGTATCATCAAAATAACCCATGCCAAAAGCTTCATCGTAAACACCTATTTTTTCGACTACTTCTTTCTTGATCAGCGAACAAAACCCCACCGCAGTAGCCATTTCAATATATTTTCCTTTATACCTCTGCATTAAACTTAAAGCATATTTATCCAGGCTCATCTTTTTAGGGCAATTAAAACCTAAATTATTGCTATTGGGATTAACGATGCCTATATCCGGGGCCGCCTCCGCTACACCTACCAATTCAAAAAGCCAGCCTTGACAGCAAATAGTATCGTTATTTAAAACTGCCATGTATTCTTCCGTAGAGGCCCGCATACCCTGATTTATGGCTTTTGTGCAGCCGAGATTTTCTTCGTTGCGTATCAAAAGGTAGTTTTTTATCCGGGAGTCATTTTTTAAACCTTCCAGATATTGCTTTGTTTCGGCCTCACTGCCGTTATCAATTATAATAAGCCTGTATTGGCAACGAGTATTCTTAATAATGCTCTCGATGCAACGCTCGGTAATACCTTTTAGGTTCCATACAGGAATAATTATGTCACAGGTACTCATATGAATTTTTTAACTGCTGAAATAATTATTTCTACATCCCGGCCGGTTAAATTCTGATGTAAAGGTATATCAATGGCTTCTTCATTTATCAGCTCACTGTTCTTCAAGGTTTCTTTGCTGCCATAATACCGTATTAAATGCAAGGGAAAATACCTGAAAGTACAGTAAACTCCATTTTCTACCAGATAACGAGCAAAGGCATCGCGTTTTCCGCCGGGAACTTTGAGCCAGTAAAAATAATAGGAACTCTCTGTATTCGCCAAAGGCTCAGGTGGCGTTATTAGCCAAGGCAACCCGTTTAACTCTTTCTGGTAAATATTCCATATTTCTTTTCTGCGCTTGATAAATTCATCTACTTTTTTAAGCTGTATTCTTCCTATAGCTGAAATGATATCACAAGTCACAAACCTTCCCGAAGCTGAGTCAAGCTCTATCTCCCACCACCTCTTCTGGTTTTCTTTGAAAGAATCTATTCCGGATTGTTTTTTCTTCTTCAACCCGAAATATCTCAGTCCAACCGCCTTATCGTATAATTCATCACTTCCAAGACAAAGCGCGCCTCCATTGCCGGTGCATAATATCTTCATCGCATCAAAGCTAAAACAACCCACATTGCCTAAAGTTCCGCAGGATTTTTCCTTATATTTAGAAAAGGGGGAATTGGCGTTATCTTCAATAATATAAAGCCCTTTGGCCGCTGTATAAATCTTTTCCATATCACAGGGGTGGCCTCCATAATGCAGCAGTAACACCGCTTTTGTTTTCTTAGTGCGGGCTCTTTCTATTTCTTCGGGAAGAATATTAAAATATCGGGTATCTACATCGACAAAAACAGGCTTTGCCCCGGAGCTGATTACCGCATTGGCAGTGCCGATAAAATTTACCGAAGGTATTATGACCTCATCGCCCGGTCCAATTCCTAATATTCTTACCGCTAAAAATAAAGCTGAAGTGCAGGAATCTGTTAAAAGCACTCTTTTTGAGCCAAGTTTTTTGCCCAATTCTTCTTCGAATAGCTTACTTGCCTTGCCCAGGCCGATCCACTTTGATTCAAAAACCGGGGCCAAGGCCGCTAACTCATCCTTACCTAAAGAATTTGAAAAAACCTGTATCATAATTTTTATTTAAATTTTGCAGACATTAAACTATTATTATACCCGCAAAAATACCGGCTGTATACACCTTCGGTTTACCAGGCATACTTTTCGGCAAAATTGCAGATATCAACGATTTTTTCCTTAAATTCAGAGTCATTTTTTGCCTCGATAGCTATGGTTTTGTCTCCAAAAGGCCCCCAACGCACGGGATCTGAAATCTTAAACAAGCCTACTGTGGGGACGCCTAATAAAGCGGACAGATGCATAGGCCCGGAATCAAGCCCCACGAATAAAAAACAATTATGCTTAACTAAAGTTGCTAAATTCCGAATGGTCAGCCTTCCGGCAAAATTCTTGATACCGCAACTTTTTGCTATGCCTTCAGCAAGATCCCTTTCCTGCTCTATGCCTACAACAATAGCCTCCTTGCCGAACCTTTCCTGTAAAGCTTGCGTCAAATTCTTCCAGAAACCAACCTCAATGCTCTTTTTCATATTCAGGGAAAAAGGGTGAATAATGACATATTTGGAATTTGACTTAAATTCTGGGCCTAAAAAAGAAAGGCTATTATTACTATCGACTGCTAAGTCAATTTTTGGGACATAAACCTTTTCACATAATAGGCTCATTAAATCAATATTATATGCCACCTCATGTTTGTCTTTTAGCTTTTTTGTATCCTTGATTTTTTTATTTAGGCAAAATCCGCATTTTCTGTCGTAGCCCACGCGCAGCGGCACTCCGGCTAAAAAAGAAGCCAGGTGAAACTCTTTTTTGGGATTCAGGGAAACAACACAGCCTATTTTATTTTTCCTTAAAATTCCGGCAAGCCGGACTACCCCCTTGAGGCCGCAGAATGAATCTTGGCGATATTCTAAAAATCCGTCTATAAAATCCGAATCCTTCAGAACCTCTATATTATTCTTTCTTGCCAGTATGTAAATTCTACTTTTGGGGTAATTTTCTTTTACCAGCTTTACGGCATAAAGGTTCAATAAGAACTCACCGAATAAATCCGAACGCATGAAAAGAAAATTTATCGGGCGCTTGTGTAATTTTATTGCTTTAAACCAATGGGTTTTGCTGCTCATATCTCGGAGATAATCGCTTTCACTTTCTTAATCTCATTCTCAGTTAATAGGGATAAGCCGTATTTCTTGTTGATAATTTTTTCTTCCAAAGCCTTGTAATTAGAAATTACATACTCATACTTATCAACCATATTGTCAAAAGAAAATTCTTCAAATATCGATAATTCCAGCTCCGGGGAATCAATCATCTCCAGAAATCCTTTATGCATTAAATTGTATGAGACGCAAAAAAATGGAATTCCCGCGTTAACCGCAAAGACCGCGCTGTGAAGCCGCGTGCAGACCATAAAATCACAATGACTGCGTATATTAAAAAGCAGTTCTCTTGGGTCAGAACTTGGTTTCAGCATGCCAATCCTTGATTTATTCTTAACGTTATTAATAACTTCCTTTGTAATTTCTGACTCTTTTGTGTCATAGGAGCCTGAGGCCTCAAAGGGAATGTATAAAACATTTCTACCCCGGTCTGCCAAATAATCACTGAATTGGGAAAAAACTTTTATCATTTTATCAAAAACGGCCGCGGGAAACTGCGAGTGTGGCGTCAATACAATGCCTACGGCGGAGTCTTTTTTATCGTGTTCTAAAGTTTTAGGATTTCCATCCAGTGATAACTCTAAATCGGGCAAAATAGAAATTTTTCCAACTCCAAGGCTCTTTAAAAATTCCTGTGATACTTTATCCCTGACAGTAATATAATCGCAAACCTCACATAATCTCTTGATTTTTTCTTTTGCATCTTTCCTAAATTCACAACCATAGTCGCAATTGACTCCGGCAGAAAACAACACTACGGGAAATCTCCATTTATCTCTTAAAAGGATTCTGCGAGGTATATAGGGGGCTTCCCAACGCAAAAGTCCACCACCACCGATCAGCAGCGCCTTAAGCTTACCGGGGTTAAAAGCCCTGCATCTTTTGGAAAGCGCTAATATAGAAGTATCCAGTAATTTTGCAGCCGCGAAAAAAGCAGCGTCATCGCCAATGTCACCATGGCCAAAATTTCCGTAAAAACCTGTTCTTTCTTTGGAAAATAAAGAAGCGTAACTTTTGAAGTAACGCAAAAATTTAGATTTTTCGGGTTTTATGCGCAGACTATCCATTTAAGATGCTTTCTTTTAAGCGAGAAAAGTTTTTCTTTATGCCGTCAGCTTTAGGCATCCCTACCCTAAAACATTTAACCGGCCTTAAAAGCTCCAATAAAGCCGTTTGCTGAAACTTCAAAGAATTATATTCCGGCTCCAGCAAATTGTACAAATTTCTGTATTCGCTGTAGTTACTAAGCTCTGCCGGAATATAACTTAAAAACAGCGCCCTATTAACAGCTTCAAAAGAACTGATTTCTTTAACACAAAAGTCTTGGCTAAATTCAGGAAAAATTAAAAAATCAACGGCAATGCCGTCATTAGAGACTTCGAATTTAGGCCGGTAAAATCCTTTTAAGATATTTAAACCGTTTATTTTTTCGAAATTTTTCTGCCATAGCGATTCTTTTTCATTTCTATGAATGCGTACCGGCTCATAACAGGGATAAATTTTCTCTTTATCATAAAATAAAAGATTGTCAGAAAGAAATATCGCATCCTTTGATTCCAAAAATGATAATGCAAGGCTTGTCTTGCCTATGCCTTCAAGGCCGCAAATAATGAACCCTTTGTTCTCGGCCGAAAACCCCGAAGCATGCAGGACGCCCATACCGCGGGAACGCTCAAGATGCCAAAATAAAGGATAATAAAGAGCCGGGTAAGTCAGAGAAAAAAACCATTCTTCCTGAGATTTCTTTAAGATTTTATAACGGAAAAAATCTTTGAATTCTTTTTTCCTTATAATGGTGCGCAAAACTCCCTGGCCGGATTCATTTTTGAAATCAAAAATAATCTTTCGGCTTTTGCCTATTTTCTTAACCGTCAGAAACCTGTTATCAGAGAGAAAGGTGTTGGCTCCCAAGACAGAAAAGTTTTTATTAGTTTTTACGCCTTTTAAATATTTCTTCCAGCCGGAATCTTCCCACAACACTTCAAGCTTTAAGTTATATTCAAAGGAAACATTGTCCTGCTCGGTAAAATTAGCAAAACATGTTTTAAGATATCTGCTGTAGGCGGCGTTATTCGTATCTATCTTTATATTTACGCTTTGTAATTTTAAGGAAGCCATGAATTTACCCCGTTAATTAATAATATTGGTTCAGAATGCCGTTTAATTATATCAGAAATAATCCTTTACTCAACCGGAGCAAAAAAAGTAAAAGTATCTTTTTAAAAGACAATTTTTAATCAGGATCTTGACTAGAGCTTACCTGCGCAAACACTTCTTCGGCAGATATTCCATTTAAGCACTTGACCCCATAAGGACAGTCAGGCAGCCTGAATTTTTTGTAGCAAGGCCGGCAGGGGATATCCTTGGTAACAACCTTGTGTTTTTTGGAATCGTAAGGAAAGGGGCTGTATACCTTCTCATCTACCGGCCCAAAAACAGTAATTATATTCCTGTCTAGGGCATTAGCAATCCTCAAGAGGCCGTTGTCACTGGAGATAAACAAAAAACCTTTTTCAATAACAGCTGCTGTTTGCATAATACTGAGGCCTGATATGACTTTGATTTTATCAGATTCTTTGAATGCCTCTCCCAGGCCAACTTCTTTAGGGCCAAGGATAATCAGGATTTTTACTTTGAGCCTTTGCTCAATTAATCGGCACAATTCTGAAAAATTATCCAGGGGCCAGATCTTTCTATACGCCTGAGAACCAAAGCTTTCTCCTCCCCCGGGAGAAACACATATATACTTCTCTTTTGGATTTACTCCTTTCTCTCTTAGAAACGTTTGAGCTCGGAGCCTATCCTCCTGATTTATGAACAATTCCATACTCAAAGAAGAGGCCGGAATCGAAATGAATTTGAGCAGGCTTAAATAGTATTTAATAACATGTTTATCTTTGAAACCTTCCATTGGTATCTTATGCGTCAGAAGCCTTCCTCGTTTTTTATAGTCAAACCCAAGGCGCTTTTTTATTCCTGATGCCCAGGAAAAAAATCCAAATTGAGAATTAAGAGACAAATCAAAAACTATATCTATCCTCTCTTTTTTAATCTCTGCCAAAAAACCAAAAAATTTCTTAAGCCACTTAAATTTCGATTTTTGCTTTATTTCTTCAAATTCATCCCTTTCATAAATAAAAGTCTTATCCACTAAAGGATTATTTCGTATTATCGGCTCGGCCCTGCGATTACAAAGATAAAATATTTTAGACAACGGATAAGAGTTTTTGATATTTCTGATTAAAGGCGTAGAGAATAGGACATCGCCGATTCCAAAAGGATTTATGATAAGAAACTTCTGGGGTTTTTTCTTCACGAAATAGATTTATAGCTGTTTGTTAGGGCCGCCCGGGCAATTCGTTGAATAACCACTATGTATGTAAACCGCCAAAAAAGATGCCATAACCCAAAATAATACCGATAGCTTCAAAGAGAAAAGCTGCGTGTCAAAAAAAGAATGCACTAAAAATGCCAATATACCGCAAAATAAGCCTATAAATAAGAAATTAAAAGTTTTTTTGAGTTTATAATACCCTCTAAACATAAGCTCACCCAGAAACCATAAAAAAGAAAGCAATCCGGCAATGCCGGTTTCAGCTAAAATCTGCAAATAACAGTTATGTGCATACTGAGCTACCAGATACTGGCTTCCGTATTTATTGATGTAATCCATAAACGTTCCCAAGCCCTGTCCAAACAAAGGGGAAGCTTTAAACATTAAGATTGCTGCGCTCCAAACCCTGAACCTGTCAGTATCACCCCCTATTTGAAAGATATAAGCAAACCTCTCTCTAATGGCGGGTAAGCTGGCAATTCCCAATGTAAAAACCAATAAAAAAACTAAAGAAGTTGCCCTTATTCTTTTATTAGTAAAAAAAACTGCTAGAAAAAAACTAACCATCAAAAAAGAAAGCCATGCCCCTCGGGAATAAGTAAATAAAATATCGATTACAATAAATAAGGATGATAAAAACAAAAATACCCTAAATATTCTTGTTTTTGTTTTAATTAAAAACCCGCAGTTTATAAAAAATAGGACTATAAGAAAAGAAGAAAAATTATTATAATGGCGAAAGGTAGCAGTTATAGCATTAAACCCACTGGCCGCCATTAGAGAAAAATCTCTTATAAAATCTATACCAAATATTTTCTGGTAGATTCCATCTATAGATACAAGAACCCCGGAAAAAACAAATACTAACAAAAGTATTTTGACTTTTTTCTTATCTAAGAATACCTGGCCAAAATAAAACAGCAGAACTCCTTCTCCCCATTTAAAAAACCAGGCGCTGAAACTTTTAGCAAAATACGGGCCGCTGTTGATCATAGATACACCAATAAAAATATAAAAAACCAAAAGAGATAAATTTATTCTTTCTTTAAAAAATTCTTTTATAGCTTCTAAATCAGGGCGCTTTATGACAACTTTTAATATAAAACAAAAAAAGATAAAGCCAAAGCAAGATTCAATCACAGCACTTGAAATGGGAAGAAAAAAAACTAAAATCCCAAAAAATACAAAAGCGCTTTTATCTATAAAATTTAGGGCTTTTTCTTTCATTATAAAAATTATTTATTCCACATTCAAATTCTTAAAAACAAAGCGTTTCTTTTCTGAAAAAATCACCACATTTTACCATAATAAATTAATATTTTAAATTAAGAACAGCTAAACGAAAGGTTCCTAAAGCGGGCCTTTAAAATTTACCGTATTCTCAATATGCCCCTTTGCCCTTGACAACAACCGGTAAAGTCCGCCAGAGTATTAAAAAATCTATCCCAAAGGACCAATTGTTTACATACCACAAATCCCACTTGGCCCAGCGATGAAAAGGTAAATCTGAACGGCCCCTTATCTGGGCCAGGCCGGTTATTCCAGGCCGAACAGTGAATCGCTCTAAGTGGTTATGGCCAATTTTCTGGCTCTCGGCCACAGGGAAAGGCCTTGGCCCCACCAGGCTCATGTCGCCTTTTAAAACATTCATTATTTGGGGAAGTTCATCCAGGCTGAATTTCCGCAAAAGTTTACCCACGCCGGTAACCCTGGGGTCATTTTTAATTTTAAAGATAACATTCCCCCGGGATTCATTTCTATCCATAAGAGTTTCTTTGATTTTATCTGCATCATTTACCATAGAACGAAACTTATAGAAATCAAATATTTTCCCTTTAAAACCCGATCTTTTCTGTATATATAAAACCGGCCCGGGGGAAGTAATTTTTATCAAAAAAGAAATTATTAAAAATAAAGGAAACAAAAGAACTAAAAGTACAAGCGAGATTATAAAATCAAATATACGCTTTAGGATAAATTCTGCCGGATGATGCCTTCTTCTTTTATAAGTAATAACCGGGATTATGCCTAAATAGCTTATGTCCAAATCGGGTAAAGGCTCTTCAAAATCTTCGGGTACCACCCTTAATCCCAGCCGCATTTTTTTAGCCTGTTTTACTAATCCAGAGATAGCCTTCCTTTCAGAAGGAATAGTAATTATTACCTCGTCCACAAAATATCTTTTTGCAACAGTTGCAAAATCATCCAATTTCCCTAAAATAGACAAGCCTTCTGATTCCCCGTTTTTGCAATCATCAAGAAAACCGGCCACACTGAACCCCCAATGAGGGTTTCTTTTTATTTCTTCCAGTATGATTTTACCAATCTTGCCGGCACCAACGATAAGAATGTTAATGTTGTTAAAGCCATTAGCTATCAACTTTCTTAAAATCAACCGCTTTATGATTCTCCAGGAAGCCAGAAAAATGCATACGAAAAAGAAACTTTTGATAAATACTTCTCTTGAGAAAAAATTATATTTAGCAAAGAATATTACCCCGGCAGTTAATACGCTTGCATGGAAAATACTTATTACAACCCTGTTAACTTCCCGAGGAATGCTTAAACCTCTATCAGTTGTATAGAGGCCTCTGGTATTTAAAATTGCAACTATAATTACGCTCCATAAACAAAATATAAGTAGGTATTCTTTAAAGTAAGGCAGGCTGAATGTTTGCGTTAAGATACCTATAAAAGAATTGCTTTTAAAAACATAGGCTATAAAGAAACTCAAAACAATGAAAGCTATATCCGTAAATACATAAAAAGGGTAAATTTTTCGCGCAGACTTAAGAATTCCTTTCATAATTTTTATTTAATTCAGTATAATCTGTACTCTATGGACATGGAAACATCAAAACCGTTCAAAGAATTTCTCAAAAACTTTGCAGATATACCTTAACCTTTGGTTATCAATCCCGGGATAAACACCGATCCAAAAAAGATTATTCATTACAGCATCCGTATTCTTTAAGCCGCCCGCGACTCTAAAACGCATATTTTTGTAAGCAGGCTGTTTAGTTAAATTACCTCCAAAAAGCATGCGTGTGGCAATTTTATTATCTTCTAAAAATCTAACTATGTCGTTTCTTGAAAAAGGAGATTGCTCTTTTACAAATAAAGGGAATCCGAACCAGCTTGGTTCGGCTTTATCCAGGGTTCGCGGCAACAATAAGTATTCCTCGTATTTTTTCAAATGTTGATACAAGAATTTAAAGTTTGTTTTCCTCACTTTTATAAATTTAGGCAGCTTCTTTAGCTGTGCCACACCTACGGCTGCCTGCATATCGGTGACTTTTAAATTATATCCTATATGTGAATATACATATTTATGGTCGTACCCAAAGGGAAGGCTTCCCGCTTTTTGCGAAAACCTTCTACCACAGCTATTATCTTGGCCCGGTTCGCACCAACAATCCCTGCCCCAATCACGAAAAGAAAGTAATATTTTACGCAGTAAAACATTATCGGTAACAACTGCTCCACCTTCACCCATAGTCATGTGATGAGCCGGATAAAAACTGAAAGTAGCTATATCGCCAAAAGTGCCCGTATATTTTTTATTATATAATGATCCCAGCGCGTCACAGCTATCCTCGATAAACCAAAGTCCATATTCCTTTGCTATTTTGGATATCTTGCTGATGTTGACAAGGTTACCCAAAGTATGCGGCACAAATATAGCCTTGGTCTTTTTAGAAATTGCCTCCTCTATTTTAGAAACCTGTATATTATAAGTTCCTAAATCAATATCTATAAAAACCGGCACCAATCCGTTTTGGATTATCGGATTAAGCGTAGTCGGAAAACCACAGGCGGTAGTTATCACTTCATCCCCGGGCAATAGGCGGCGTTTTTTTAGAAGCGGTGATGTTAGAGCCGATACGGCAAGCAAATTTGCTGAGGAACCGGAATTAGCCAATAAACAATATTTTACCCCTAAAAACTGGGCCAGTTTTGCTTCAAATTCTTTGGCATATCTGCCTTGCGTAAGCCAGAAATCCAATGAGGCATCAACCAAATTTATAACTTCCTTTTCATCGTAAACTCTTGCGGCATATTCTATCCTGGTTTTACCGGGAATAAACTCATTCTTTTTCCGTACAGAATCATAGAACCTTTTAACTTTTGAGAATATTTCTTTCCTTATTTTTGTTTCTTTATTCATAGCTACAACCTATAATTAACTACTTGAATGTTTCTAAATCATAAATCCTTATAGTTTCTGGCAGCGTGCGCTAAGCATAGCTATCCTTTTATCATCTTCCTGAGAGATAGCCTTATAATAATTTCTTTTATTTTGAAGCCATAGTAATTCAAATTCAACGGCCTTATTAATTCCCTCAGAAGCCTTGGAGCTTTTAACCTGAGACATTAAAAAACAAATTTTACGGGTTTCGTAACGGTCTATTAAATCTTCGGGCAAGTTTCGGAGAAAGTCAATTGCCTCCACTGAAATAGCTCCGCCTACAACACAACTTAAATTTTTCTGCCTGGCTTTCTCTAAAGTACTTTTAGTCAAATCAAACATTTTCTGCTCATTGACCGCCGACCTATCAAGCCCCATAGAACCCGATAAATCAACCCGGCCGACAACAATACCATTAAGTTTATTTATTTGTGGAGATTTAAGCATACTGGGAAAATTGTTTACAGCATATAAGGTTTCAATGTTAACCAAAAAATCAACGTTTTCCTGTTCATCATTTGGAAATACGATATCAATAGCCCTTAAATATTTTTCCAAGGCAAAAGGAGTCTCAACCATAGGAGCAACCAAATAATCAACCCCAACGGCCCTGGCGTCATACATATCGCGGATTGCTTCACAACCGCCTATTTTTAAAGTTAAAGATACCTGGGCCGCAAGGCATATTTCTTTAAGCCTCATCAGCTCTTCGGTCCGGGTACCTTCGGCTTCAAATTCAGCCTTAACCCCTTCAACAGCGTATTCTTCTTTTAATCGTTTTAAACTATCAACTATTTTCAATTCCAGTAAATTCATTCCCCCTCCCGATTCTGGTTAAATTAACTCATCAATCGCCTTGCGATAGCGCTCTTCTAATAAATTCAATCTCTTTTTATCAGCAGAATGAACACCTTCATAATAACTAAATTTATTTTTAAGCCAGAGAACTTCAAAAGCTAAAGCTTTCAATATCCCCTCCTGCGCCCGGGGGCCTAAAGCTTTGGGGCAGCCAAAACATACTTTTCGTGTTTCATAACGGTCAAGACAGCCCTGGGGCAGCGAACGGAAAAATTCTAATGAATCAGCTGATACTCCACCCCCAATAATGCACAATAAATTTTTCTTTTTTGCTTGCTCAACAATATTTGAAACAATATCGTTGACCTTGGAACTGTTAATATCGTCTTCTTTCAACCCTAAAGAAAAACATAAGTCTACCCGTTCAATTACTATGCCCTGCAAACCCGCAATCTCAGGCACAAGCAGCATCTCTTCTAAATTATCGCTTGCGTTACTGGTTTCTATATCACACACTATCTCGATATTTTTTTTCTCCTCGGGAGGGAAAACCTTGTCAACAGCCCTTAAATATTTGCTTAAAGCATAGGCAGATTCAACCATAGGAGCAGCCAGGCAGTTCACCCCTACAATTCGTGCTTCAAGTATGTCTCGCATAGACTCACAGCCGCCTATCTTAAGGGTAAGGCCAAGGCCGGCGGTCATGGAAACTTCTTTAAGCCTCAAGAGCTCTTCAAGTTTTGTCCCTTCTGACTCAAATTCCGCGCGTACGCTTACCGCCGAATAGTTTTCTTTTAACTCTTTAAGCATATCAACCATTTGAAGCTCAAGCGAATTCATCGAAGCCCTCCTCTATTCATTCAAGGTATCTATAATCATATTGCTCTTAAATTCTTTCCGCGGCAAAAACGGACTCATATCTTCAAGGGGTTTTGAAGCAAGCTTTCCGTCAGGCTTGCGCAAAGAAGCAAGCTTGGGACTGAATGTATAATCAGGCGTTAATTTTACATTGCAAACAACCGGCCCTTTCTTTTTCAGTATACCCCTTATCGCCTCTTCCATTCTCCTGTGGGAATCGATTGCACAAGCAGGCAAACCGTAAGCTGAAGCGACTTTTGTTATATCCGGCAGGGTAATACCTGAATCGGAAGAACAACCTACGCGATGTCCATTAAAAAAAGCATCCTGAGTTTGCCTGATTGATACATAACCCTGGTTATCAAGAACGAAAAGTTTCATTTTCAGTTTGTGATGCGCGAGAGTTTGAAATTCCTGTATATTCATTTGGAGACTGCCGTCACCGGCGATACATACAACATTTTTATCTTTATTGCCAAAGCAGGCGCCAAGAGCCGCCGGTAAATCATACCCCATAGAAGCACAGCCGGAATTCCAGAACATCCTCTGTCCTTTTTTAACAATTCCAGCCTGAAATAATGTTACGCAAGCACTGCCATTTCCGGCAACTACTATACTTTCACTAGAAAGGCATTCAGTTAATATCTTTATAAAATAATAAGGATTTACTAGTTTATCAAGTTTTTTATACTCAGGTAAAACTACTGGATAAAGCTCTTTACGCTTCTGGCACCAACTGAGCCACTGTTTCCAATCATTAGAAATTTCTTCGCTTAAATGTTTTTTGAATTCTTTTATGAACACTCCCGCGTCAGCACAAATTTTTAAATTCGGTTTTACGGTAGGCTTCTCTAACTCCGAGCAATCAATATCTACTACAGCTTTAAAAGCCGCTCTGGCAAAAGCCTTCCAGTTATAGCTTATCTGGCGAATATTATTTCTTGAACCTATAAACAGTGCTAAATCTGAATTTTGCAAACAGAAATTTCCTGCCCTATCCCCCGCAGTCCCGATTCTTCCAATAAACAAAGGATGTTTTGTAGGTATAAGGTCGAAGCCGTTAAAAGTTGTTACTACCGGAATATTCAAGGCCTCAACTAATTTTATAAAGCTATCCTGAGCGCCGGATAGACGGATTCCGCCTCCGGCGACAATTACCGGCCTTTGTGCCTTTTTGAAACGCTGAGACAGCTTACCGCATAATCTGGAAATGCTCAGGCTGCGATCAAGTTTATTATCAGACGGCTGGTATTTTTTTATCCGGCCTCTTTTCATAACAGAAGCCTGAATATCCAAAGGTAGATCAAGCCATACCGGGCCGGGGCGCCCGCTTGTAGCCATATAAATCGCTTTGCCAAGATGATAGACAATTTCCTCAGGTTTATCAACCGTAACCGCGTATTTTGTAACCGGCCTTACAATATCAATAATGTTTATTTCCTGATCACCCAGCTGGCGTAACTTAGAATTTGGATAGAAGGCCGTGGTAGTTTCACGTTTTACCTGTCCGGAAAGATAAATGCAAGGTATTGAATCAAGCCACTGCCCGATTACTCCGGTAAGAGCATTCGTTCCTCCGGGCCCGCTGGTAACAAGTACGGCAGCCGGCCGTCCACAAGCCCTAAAATACCCTTCGGCCGCAATCGCTGAAGCCTGCTCATGGTGATTGCAGATATATTTAAGCTTTGAATTACGCCCTAAAGAATCAACCAGGTGCATGGCCGCACCTCCTGAAACCATAAAAACATGGGTTATCCCTGCATCCGCAAGATAATCAAATATATAATCACTTACTTTCATAATTAATCAAGGGTCATACAAAAGCAAATCCTTATCAATAATATCCTTGTTCGCCACGTACCAGTGATATAATTCTTCCAATGCTTTATCAAAAGGCGTAAATTTAAAATTTTTCAGTTCCTGATTTAGACGGGAATTATCTGCAGTATACTCCTTACCCATCCCTTCATTACGGATAATGATGTCAACATTTGCGCCTGAAATACTTTTGATTTTATTGGCAATCGTTAAAAGGTCTATACTTTCCTTTGGAACTGCATTATAAATTTTGCGGCTTGCGGCATTCTCGATAAAATATTTAACGATGCCGCATAAATCATTCATATAGAGATAAGAAAAAACTCTATTTTGTTTGATAGTTACGGGAAGGCCAAAAATTGCTTTACAGATAGCATTGGAAATAAAACGAATTTGATAATCCTCATACTTTCCAAAAACTCCAAAACATCTTAAATTTACGATATTCTCGGCGCCTTCTATGTATTTTGAGCAAATATATTTGGAAAATCCGTTCTCATCATCCGGAATGCGGTTATCAAAATCTTCTTCTTTGACTCTGTGTATAGGTAAATTCATTCCGTATTCTGCGCCTGAGCCTAAGAAAATCATCTTTGAGAAATAGGCCTTATTTTTCACGATATTAAAAAACATTTTTAAATTTTTAATAGCTACATCCCGGGGGCCCTTTATTTTACGGTGGGAAGGCGTAGCCGCTGAGTGAATAATAATATTTATCCCGTTATCCTTTATATATTCTTTTACTTTAGCTTCATTTAAAAGTTCAAGTTCATTGTGTTCCGGCGCAAAAACATCAAACTTAGCGTTTAAAGATTCAAACAAATTTTTGCCGATAAAGCCTCTTTTTCCGGTTAAGAGTATTTTCTTGCTGCTTGAGCCACTCATAGTTTTATCACCTTATTATCAAAAGCTATGGAAGTTTTCTTAAATATGTTCTTAGCCTGACGGCCGGCAGATAAGCGATTTTTACGGGTTGGATAAATATAAGGGTTAAAATGCATCAAAACCATTCTTTTGACTTTAGATTTCTTAGCTACCAAAGCAGCTTCTCTGGGATTAAGATGAGGCCATTCTTTATTTGAGCTGTGACCAGCGTCAGAACACTCAGTAATAAATAAATCCGAGCCTGCGGCTAAATGATATAAATTCGGACAAACTCCCGTATCTGAGCCGTAGGCGATTATTTTACCTTCTAAAATAAATCTAAAACCATAGCAGGTACAAGAATGCTTAAGCTTCTTGAATTCTAAGCTGAAGCTAAATTTGCTTGACTTAGACAGCTCTTTAAGCCTTATACTTGTCTTTAATCTATCCAACGAAACTGTATAAGGACTTGTTATCACCCTGGTTAGAAGCTTTTTAATCCCTGGGGCACAATATAAATCTATGCCCTGAGAAAACTTGAATTTTGCTAAAGTATGCAACCCTATTATATGATCAAGATGAATATGGCTTAAGAAAAGATAAATCGGCTTTTTACTTCTTATATACTTATCGAGTTTGTAGATGCCTCCTCCGGCATCCAATACTATAAACTCATTCTTAGTTTCAATGAGTATACACGTAGTGTTGCCGCTACCAGTATCATACCAGCCGTTTGTTCCGAGAAAAATAATTTTCATAATAACCCAGGTAAAATAACGTAAAAAGGTTATCTCAAATCAAGCCGTTGGGACTTATCGTAATAAGCTATAAGTCTTAAGCTCTTTATGTATTATTCGAAAGTTATGTTTACAGTCTACTCTATAGCCGTATCATTCATCGTTGAAGGGTTGCGCCTGCCTACCGGTAGGCAGGCAGCTCGAAACGGCTGTCGTTGAACGTCAACCATCTCTATTCATAAGATTTTATTAACGCAGCCGGCAAACGAATAATGATACGAGTTACGCAACTGTATACCATTCATCTTTACACAAAATATGTAAACACATCTCTACAATTTTACACTTTAATTTAAAAGCTTATAGCTTATGGCTTACAGCTCTTCTTAGCCTTTACCTTTACCTTTACCTTTACCTCTACCTTTGCCTGTACCTAGTATCTCTACATACCAATCAAAAGTCTTCCTAAGCCCCTCTTCCAGGCTATGTCCGGGTTTCCAGCCAAGTATTTTTCGTGCTTTACGTGATGATAGGTATTGATGCTTGATCTCGTATTTTGCTTTTTTGAGGATTTTATAATTAGCCTTTTTACCGCAGATTTTATAAATAATCTTTACCAAATCAATGACAGAAACAGGGTTTTCATCACTAAAATTAAACGCCTCGCCATAAAGCTTAAGCTTATGCATCTTCTCAGCCAAAAGAATATACCCTTTTACGACATCATCAACATAGATATAGTCCCGGGTAAATTTTCCATCACTTCTGACCATTAAAGTTCTGTTGTTAATCATCGACCTCATAGCATCCGGGATTATACGAGAAAAATTGAAGTCACCGGGGCCGAAAATATTACCGCACCGAGTTACAGCTGCCGGAACTCTATAACTATGATAATAAGTGTGGGCGATAAGGTCAGCACAGCTTTTAGAAACATCGTAGGGATGGATACCAGATAAACGGGTATCTTCTTTATAGGGTAGGCTCTTGCAGCTTCCATAAGCTTTATCGCTTGAAGCAATAACAATACCTTTAACGCAAGAATTAAGCCGGGCAGATTCTAAAATATTCCAGGTGCCTTTGATGTTTGTAGAAAAGCCTTTAAGGGGATTTTTGAGGCAATCCTCCACTAACGCTTCGGCAGCCAGATGGAAAATAATTTCTATTTTATGCTTCTTGATGATTTCGTTAATCAGCGAAAGATTTTCAACACTGCCCCTAAAAATTTCCATACGAGAGAAATCATTGCGTGATAAAATCGTTTTTTTTCGGCCAGTCACAATATCTAACCCGCAAACATTCACCTCAGATTCCAGCAAAGTTTTAGTAAGGTTTGAGCCCAGGAATCCCTCGTAACCGGTGATAAAAACTTTTTTGCCTTTCCAAAAAATTTTGCTCATCATAATTAACAGCTAATTAGTGGTAATTTGTCTCAAATTCGTGATAATTCGCGCCTTACCAGACCTTCCAGGGAGGATTGCTACTATTCCATAACTTAGTAAGTAATTCAAGCTCACGGTAGGTATCCACGCACTGCCAAAACCCTTCGTGCGGATAAACCATAAGCTCGCCGCAAGACGCCAACTTTTCCATAGGCTCATGTTCAAGCCAGCAGTCTTCACCATCTTCTAAATAGTCCAAGAAATTCTTTTTAAAAATAAAGAATCCTCCATTGATCATGCCGTCTCTAACCTGAGGTTTTTCGTTAAATTTTACAACCAACCCATCTTTGGCGGCAATTTCACCGAAACGAGAAGATGGATGGACTCCAGTAATAGTGCCTGCTTTTTTATGGGCTTTATGAAAACTAACCAGTTTTCCTATATCAATATTGGCAACGCCATCGCCATAGGTAAGCATAAATAAATCACTATCTATATATCTGGCTGCTTTCCTGAGCCTTGAGCCGGTTAAAGCTTCTTCTCCGGTATCCACGAGAGTAACTTTCCAATCTTTTTCTGTGTGATTACTATGGAATTTTATATTGTTGTGGTTGCCAAGCTGTATCGTAAAATCATTATTCATAGCCTCATAATTCAAAAAATATTCTTTAATCATATTACCTTTATAGCCCAAGCAAAGCACAAAATCATTAAACCCGTAGTGGGCGTATATTTTCATTATATGCCAAAGAATAGGTTTTGAGCCAATTTCAACCAGCGGTTTAGGCTTAAATTCAGTTTCTTCTTTCAGGCGAGTCCCTCTGCCGCCGCATAGAATAACTACTTTCATTATCCTCCTCCTCAATGAGCCCGGCACTAAAATGCCGAGGCGAATTGATCCCGAAGCGCTTCGGTTAAATTTCGAAGAAACTTAACCGATATGTAGGCGCAAGGGATAGATTACTTATCTATTAAAAACAACTTTCCCACTATTCAACGATAACCCGCTATAAATAATATATAATAAAAGGCTGTTTTATTTTAATATCATTTGTCCTAATATGCAACGCTTTTATAATGCTGGCGAGAATACTGTGAAAAGCTATATTTTTAAATGAAATTATGCGATTATGGTAATTAGATAACGGTAGGCGGCTTATTAGAAGGGCTATTTGTGTTAGGCAGTGGTTTTCCTTAAAAACTTTACCTTTATGAATTCTTTAGCAAAAATCCATAAAAATACGGCATTCCCAATCAAATATCTTTTCCAAAGGCGCTTTGGTTCGATAACCAAACGGAATAACCATTCACATCCATTATCTCTAGCCCAACGAGGGCACTGAGGCTTTGTTCCTGCTAAAAAATCAAAGGCGGCTCCTGTTCCTAACATAACAGGGACTTTGATTTTATATTTATGCTCATACATCCAAAGCTGCTGCTTGGGAGTGCCTAAGCCTACCCAAAGAACATCAGGTTGAGCTTTATTGACAATATCTATATGTTCTTTTTTTTCCTCTTCGGATAATTCACGAAATGGCGGAGATAAAACGCCTGCTATTTTTAAATTCGGAAACTTTTGCTTCATATTGTTCACCAATAAATGTAAGGTTTCTTTTGTGCTTCCATAGAAAAAATGAGAATAGCCTCTAACTTGAGACAGCTTTATAAATTCAAACATCAAATCCGGGCCATATGCTCTTTTCTTTAAGGGATATCCATACAACCGCCCCAGCATCATTAAAGAAAAACCGTCGGGAATAGTTAAAGCGCTGTTATTTGCCGATTCTTTCACATTGCTATATCTAGAATTCATAACAAAGTCATAAGCGTTAGATACAACTATATAATTACCGTATTTTTTTTCTTGAATCCATTTCTCCATAGCTTTAATTATTTCTGGCGCCTGAACCATATCTATTCGCACACCTGAAACTTTTATATACTTTTTCATAGGTTTGCTTATTAAAATCCTATTTTCTTATCGACAATATAAAGAGGCCTGCCTTTAACTTCTTCATAAACTTTCGCCAGATATTCTCCCAAAATACCTATTGCAATTAACTGCACGCCGCCTAAAAAAAGCATAGATACTAATATCGATGTCCATCCCGGCATAGTCTTTTCAGTAAAAATTCTTACCAAAATAGCATAAAGGCCATAAAAAAAGCTTAATCCGGCTATAACAATTCCTAGAATTGCCGAAATATATAAAGGCGCCGAAGAAAAAGAAATAATTCCGGAGATAGCTAAATGCACCATTTTCAAAAAGGAATATTTTGATTTCCCTTGAAATCGTTCTTGTGCGGCATAAGAAACCCCTATTTTTTTATATCCGACCCAGTTGATAATTCCGCGTAAAAAACGCACTCTCTCTTTGAAACTTTTTAGCTGGATCACCACAGTTTCATCAAGCAGCCTAAAATCTGCCGCACCATAAGGAATGTTCGATTTTGAAAGCTTGTTAAAAATATTGTAGAAAAATCGAGATGTCACTCTCTTAAATAAACTCTCGCTTCCGGTATCCTCCCGCACAGTATACACAATATCATACCCTTCTTCCCATTTTTCGATAAGCTTTGGAATTAATTCCGGCGGATGCTGCAAATCGGCATCCATCATAATAACGGCATTGCCTTTAACATAATCTAATCCCGCACTTATAGCAAATTGATGGCCGAAATTCTTTGATAATTTTATTCCTCTAACTTTATCATTTAAACTGTTTAATTTACCAATGCTCTCCCAAGAACCGTCAGTGCTTCCGTCATCTACAAAAATAATCTCCCAGCCAGCAATTTTCAAGTTGGACAATACAGAATTTAACTGCCCGTATAATTCAGTTATAACCTGATTCTCATTATAGATAGGGATAACGATAGAAATAAAATCACCGTTTCTTTTCATATTAAGACCTGCCTTTTTTGTACTTATTTTGTTCTTTTTATCCCCTCAGTAATTATAACACCGCCTAATTTTCTTAATAAAGGAAAATGCCCAAAGAGTGCATCAGATGCTTTCAGTAAAAAAATATTCATTTTTACAGTCAATGGATATAAAAAATGGGGAGGTAGATAAGTAGAAATCTTTATATTGCCGGATATTCCGGAATTCAAAAACCATTCTTTCAGTTGTTTTCGTGATATTAATGAATTTTTACCTGGTTCATCTTCGTATAACCTCCACATTTTCATCATAAAATCAAAAATAAACCTAAGGCGGCTTTTATGGGGATCTAAAGTATATACCAACCCCTTATTTTTAATTTTCTTTGAAACATCTATCAATGCATTTTGAGGATTGGAAAGATGGTGAAGGACTCCATACAACACGCAAGCATCAAAAGTATCATTTTTAAAAGGCAGCCTTTCTGCACTCGCCATAATAAAATCTACAAAACTACTTAATCCTGCACTATCAGCTTTATCCTTGGCTATCAAAAGCATTTCTTCTGAAATATCAATACCTATAGTTCTAATGCCATTTTTAGCCAATACCAAGCTTTGAATGCCGGTTCCGCAACCTGCATCTAAAACCAGGTCTTTCTTTTTTATCTTTCGCTTTGCCCAACCAGAAAACGTAACCTCGCAAAGAGCTTTGTAAAAATTACTGTCAACGATCGCTTCTTCATACTTATCTTTATTCTTTTTAAAAAAGTTCATCTGGGAAACCTCTTGGCTATACCTCTTTTTGCTTTCAGAAATAGAGAATGGTAGTTTATAACGTTGGGCAAACTTTGAATATAGTTCATTATTGCGTAAGGACAACGGCAATAAATCACCAATTCCGTTTTGAATACGATACCAAAGGCCGCAGGAAAGGCATGTCAGGCGGCCTTCGTTAACATAATCCTGATCGAAAAGGTATTCCTCCAGCTCTAAGTTACCGCAGAAGCAATTAGGGCACAATAATTTGGAAACTACAGCTTTATTCATCGTTTTGGCTTATTAACTTTTTGAAGCAACCATATAAATTGTATCGTAAGTATTTAAATAAACGGCACCCCTATTAAGATGCAGTTTCCTGATTAAAGAATATAGCCTATGAAATTTATTATTCAGCGTTAATATAGTATAAAGAATATTATCCACACTGCGGTACTCGCCCAATCTGAATAAGTGAATTTTCTTTAAGCCATATTTAGCTAAAAGCATTATCAGTGAGCTTTGAGAAAAATAGCTTAAGTGTGAAGGGGGATGAATTTGGCGCCATTTATCTTTTTGAATTCTGGCTAAGATGCTATTTATATCAATAGTAGAGCAGGCAAAAATTCCGTTTTTCTTTAATAAAGAGCTTATTTTTTCAATATAGAGATGAGGATTTTTTAAGTGCTCTAACGTTGCCCACATCACAACTAAATCATAATAGTTAGCCTTAAAATTTGTACTTAAAAAATCGCCGCATATAACATCTAAGCCTAAACGCTCCCTTGCATATTTACAGGCATTCTGATTTATCTCAACCCCCTGAGCATTATATTGTTTTTTGGCTAAATTGAGAAAAAAACCGTATGCGGATCCGACTTCCAGAAGCTGCCCGGAAGGCATATACCTAGAGATAACTTTTATATTCCGTTTAAAGTTTTTCTCAAGCGCTCTCCTTTCCTTAACATAATTTGAATATTCTCCGGAAAAGAAATAGCTGTCATCATAAACTTTGCTTATCTCTTCCTGGTTAAGATCCAAGTCGGCCCAGACAAATCCACAGCTCGAACATCTTAATAAAGAGCTGTACGTTTCTTTTAAGTTTTCGCTCCCGCAAACAAGACAAGGCATAAAATTACTTTTTAACCTTTAATATACTTAAAGATGAGTTTATAACTCTTTTAAATAATTCTTCATCTTTTGTACAAAATTTTCCGGAAAAGCTACCTTGAAGCTGCCCTTTCCGCTTCCAGCTTTACCAATAAGAAAAATCTTCCAAGTATTACTCCTGTAAACTTCTTTTTCTATGGCCACGCCTCTAAAAACAAGCTCTGAACACTGATCTCCAAAAATTAAATAATTATCGCCTTTGCTGTTTAATCTTTCTTTGTTGAGAATTCCTTTATCTAAATACTCAATATCGATTACGGCAATTTTTTGGATTGCTTTAGACGATTCGCTAAAAGGCGGCGGAAAAAAATATCTGCTGTTTGGCTCCATTTTCTCTACAGCTTTAATGCCCTCTATTAATTTCCTTTTATCCGCCATTTTTGATATACGCGGGACAATGATAAAAAAAAGTACCAAAAATGCGATGCTGATTATTCCCAGTTTTTTAATTAGCCGCAGCGTTCTTGATCTGGAACCAATTAAAACATATAAAGGATAAAGCACTCCCATAATCATAGGCGCAATAGGTGCCAAGAGATAGTTAGAAAATTTCCAAGGAGAAAGCACCGCAATATACGTTCCAAGAAAAAGAGGAAAGATTAAGGCTTCTCTTTTGATTAGGCCATTTTTATTTTTGATTCTAGATATAATATATATAGCTATAGCCGTTACCGAAAATAACGTAATTCCTTTTATAACAAATTGTGCCTTTATAACATTTATGAATACAGTAAAAGGATTTAAGTTGCCACTGTATTCCATACTATAATTGCCCCAAATACTTCTTATAAACAAATAATAAACTGCCAGAATAACGTTTATAGTAAAAAAATTAATTAAACAAAACCGGCGTTCCGTTTTAAAAAGGATGCCGGTAAAGAAATAATATATCCAATAGGCTATGAGCAAGGCTACGCCTGTTTCTTTACTCAAAATACATAAAATTGCAAAGGCTAAAGACGCCAATGAAAATAATATGTTCTTTCTTCTATATGCGGATATAAAAAGATATAACGATACCGCACTAAAAATATAGACAAACTTTTCAAGCAGTGAGATATACATAAAATTGTTCCAAAATGGGGTGAAAATGAAAAAACTTAAAGGATATATGAAGATATCCCCAAAAGAATCCGGGCAAGACACAGAAAAAGTTTCATGGATAACCAAACCCCATAAAAGCAAGCCTAAGAGATTAAAGATAGCGATAAAAACATACAAATTCAAAGGATTATTAAAGAAAACACGATAAGCAAAAATAACCCAGGCTTGATAAAAAGGGCGAAAGCGCCCGTATTCTGAAATATCGAATGACACTAACTCTTTAAAAGAAGAGAGGCTTGGATTATTTTTCCAAAACCCTTCAGCAATAGAGATATTCTGGCTGTCATCCATAAACCCCCAGCCGGGAGAGTAATATATCGTTGCCGCCAGAATGATTCCGCTAAATATTAAAAATATAGTGACGGACAGCAAAACTCTCGAATAAATGCCTTTGTTCATCGGATTAAATGTTTTTATATATTTGTTAATATAGTTCGTTTCGCTTTAATAACAGTCTTTAATGCCGGCACCATGGATAAAATTAGTTTTAAATAGTTCTTCGGCTTATACAAAATACTTGGAGCTAAAAAACATTCATGCGAACAAAAACACCTTCTGTCTCTGATATTTTTTCTCTGTTCCTGGGCTAAAGGTGAATGCCAAATTTGGCTGAAACTTTGCTTTTTTATATTCCCGACAGAAGGCAGCAACTCACACAATTTTACATCTCCGTTGCTCTCAAGAACGCCTATCAAATCTCCAGCTGCGCATCTTAAAATTTGTTTATGTTTTTCTAAAGTAAGCGCCTTGAGATAGAAAGACATTGCATCCACTAAAAAATAAACAAAATCTGATTTGCGGTTATTCCAGATAAGATTTTTTTCCAAATCAGCCATATCAGGAAGAAAAACTTCTTTGTCTCTGCCCGTTGAACGAAAAAAGCTATAAAAAATATTATTAATTTGAGGCATATTGTCGCTGATAAAAGCGTCTAGTTCCTGCAAGTAAGAAATGTTTTTATTGGTTATCGTCGTGGACGTATTAAGTACCAAATTTCGGTAATGTTTCTTTAACTCCTTCAACGTATCGTAGGTACAAACAACCTTTTCAAAACTATCCTCTCTGCCTCTTGTATCATTATGGACCCTGCATGGCCCGTCTATAGACAAAGAAACCTCTAAAACTGTATTTTTGCATATCTTTAATATATCTTCCGTTGTTTCTCTTATTACCTCAGGAAGATACCCATTGGTAGGCAAACAAATTTTTTCAACTTTGTTGTTAATGTAAAAAACTTTTATAATCTCCGCGAGATCCTTTCTTAAAAAAGGCTCTCCTCCCGACAAGAGTAAATCATATATCTTCCCTAATTCACCTGAGGCCCTGGATATTTCGTCAATCTCAATATCATCCTTATAGCTTTCGGCAGCTTTCCAATTAAAACAATGACGGCATTTTAAGTTACATTTTCCGGTAACAAAAAACACCAGATAAGGCGGAGTCCTATGCCTGTTAAAAACTATATTCTTCCACTTCTTGATTCGCTTAAGGTTAGCGTCCATTTAAAAACTCCCAATTGATAGCTCAAATGGTTAATAAAAATAAAAGGGGCATACAAGAAAGCTTTTTTCGTCAACTTAAACACTTCTCGCAGTGCCTTTTGCACCGACCATACAGTGAAAGGGATTATCATAAAAATATAATAATGCCTTAATCTAAATTTTATCTTGGTTTTAAGATTATCGCGGTGCCTCAAAGATAGAGATAATCCGGCAGAAAGCCCGGATTTATAATGATATTTAATCATTTTTGAAAAAGTATCCCTGTTATGATTATGGATAACTGCTATGCACGGAGAATAGACTATCAAAAATCCGGCCTTTTTGATGCGAGCAGCCAGTTCTATCTCTTCTTCGCCAAAAATATCCTCATCAAAGCCTTTCAAAAAATTAAAAAGGTCTTTACGGATAGCAAAAGTAGCGGAAATAAATCTATCCACTTCTTTCTCTTTGTCAGAAAGATGTGAATAAAAATTGCTGTAGTCTAAACAAGCGCTGAAAAATTTTTTTGATTTCCCTATAATTTTTCCTGTAACAGCGCCGATTCTTTTTTTTCCAAAAAATGACAAATAGCTGTCAATCAATCCAGATATTGCCTCGCAATCATCATCAATAAAAATCAAGATATCCTCTTTAGCTCTTTGAGCGCCTAAATTCCGGGCTTTAGAAGGCGGAAACAATTCAGGAGTTTTTACTAAAATAATTTTATCGTTTTTATAGATTTGCCGAAAATCCGGCAATAATTTGCCAATAACTATAATCTCATAATCTTCTAAACAATCTACCTGTGCCAATAAGGAATCTATGGTTTTTCTTACAGACTTTGGCCTTGTGCACGGAATTATAATCGAAGCTTTTCTAGTTATATCTACATTCATTTAGTTTATCCTTATCTTTCAATGCATAATCGATTGCGCCAACAAATCCTTTAAGACGTAAGTCATCTGTCCAATTTTGTATCATAGCTTTGGAATTAATACCCATCTGTTTCCTTAATCCCTCGTTTTCTAAAAGAGTGCTGATCGCTTTCTCTAAGGCCTTAGGGTCTTTTTCCGGAACAATAAGCCCATTAACACTTTCTTTTATGAGGCCTCCGGCAGCGGCGCCAACGCATTCAGTCGCAACAACAGGGCAACCCTGATTCATAGCCTCATTTATAACCATTCCCCACGGTTCTTTAAACGTCCTGGTAGTAATGGACGGCAAAACAAAAATGTCTGCTACCGCATAATATCGATACAGCATTTCATTTTTGATATGGCCGAGAAAAAAAACATTGCTCAATTTCCTTTTATCAACTACTTTTTTAAGCCTTTGGTACTCACTGCCTGTGCCTATGAATATCAAACACGAAGTTTTATCTTTCAGGCTGCTTACGGCATCTAAAAGAAAATAAACTCCTTTATGGATTTCTAATCTACCTGTATAAAGGATTATTCTTTTGTTGGATAATCCCAGGCTATTTTTCAAACTTCTCTTATCCGCTTCGGATACAGGTTTATCAAATAAAGAGTTATCTAAAGCCTGAGTAGCAATAAATATTTTATTCTCGTTCATACCCAAAGAAACTAAGTATCTTTTTACGTGTTCACCATAAACTAAAATAGCATTTGAATGTTTATATATTAACTTAGTAAAAATGAATGATACCCTATGAAAAAAAGTATCGGGATGGCTCCAGAGCCCTGTCCAAAGAATAAATGGTATTTTAAATAACTTGGCTGTGACAAAAGACACCAATAAAGCAAACCTGCCGGATATCCCCTGTATAATAACTTTATATTTTCCTTTGATTATCTTATAACTTAAAAACGGCAATATTTTTATTCTTTTTGTTATATAAAACCCTCTAAGGTATGTTTTTTTAAAACTTCCTGTTGTTAGTTTGCTTTTGTCCTCCCAATAAACATCTAAATTATCATTAAAAAAAAGAAAATCTACGTCATAAGCTTTATCTAATTTTTCAAAAAAATTTCGCCGATAGTGAGAGCACACATTAGTTATAACCACAATCCTGCAATTCTCTTTCAAAAACATGCCAGCCTTTCTTTGTTTCTATTGGTAACGCTGCGAAAAATTATAATGGATAAGGCGCGCCAGTAAACTAACGGTAATACCTGTGATACCATCCCAGTTGGCAGCCTAATTTACTTGTTTGTTCTAACTGTTTACGCCATAGTGGTTTATCCATAAGTTCCTTATCGTTCCTGCATATAAAAGAATAGTTCCAATAAAGCTTTTCCATCCTTAAAAAAAATAATTTTGCAATAAACTGGGTTAATCTTACCCCGATTTGCACAATAATAATAAAAACCGATGAAAAAAATCTATTTTTAATCTTTGCCTCTATTAATTTTCCGATATTATCTTTGTTTAAAACAGGCCCCCATAAAACGGTTTTGGACACACTGAAGTAATTTTGTTTTAAAAATAAGCGGAAGAATTTCGGAGTAATAAGCCCGGGATAAATCATCAAATGCCCCCCTAAATAATTCGGAATACTTAAAATCAGCTTACCGCCCGGCTTTAAAACTCTTTGAACTTCGGTCAAAGCAAAATACGGATTCTGTAAATGTTCGAATACCTCTAAGCATATGACAATATCGAACTTATTGTCTATAAATTCTAACTTCTCGTTAGAAACATCTGCCAACTGCATGCCTCGCAAATATTCTTTAATAGTATTTAATGCTGATTCTGAAGCATCAACGGCATACAGCTCGAGATTCCTTAAGCTTGATATATGTTTAATAAGAGTCCCGTTGCCCACCCCGATTTCTAAAACTTTATCTCCGCTATTAATCTCATTAATGGCAACTTTCAACCGGCTGCCTAACTGATTACGGCTTTCTGAATAAAGGTCTCTTGATAAGGTTTTTACGTCCATAGCGTTAATGCTTTCAGGGCTCTTACAATATTCAAACCTTTAGCTTGTAAGATAAATACTGGCCTTGTTTTTTTAGCAAATAAATTAGAAAAAACCGCCGCCATTGCCTGGGAGATAACGGTGGCGATTGCCGCGCCCTTTATCCCCCATATAGGGATTGATAACAGGTTCAATAAAATATTTACAACTGCGCCTATCAAAGTATAAAACATTAAATAAATTTGTAAATTTTCATTGATAGCCCATTTGCTCCTAGCTACTCCTAAAAAAACGAAAATTGCCGCCCATATATGTAAAGACAATACGCCGGCAGCAGGAATATATTGCGCTCCATAAATCATATTTACTAAAGAACCGGAGACCACTGTCGCCAAAAGAGCTATTATCAAAGCCAACCACAAAAGAATTGAAAATAATGCCGTTAATAGATTTTGATATAGGTTGTCATCTCTTGATTTAGTTTTAACGATCGCTGGAAACAAAGAAGCGGTTATTACTATCGGAATAAAGTAAAACGTTTCACTAATACGGATTGCTGCAGAATAATACCCGACTGAGGCTGCACCTGACATTATTTTAAGCATTATCTGGTCAATACGCATATAGATAGATATAGCACTGGCAGAAATTATCAACGGCCAAGAGTTCTTTAATAGTTCTTTAGCAACACTAAAATTAAATTTCCAACAAAAAGCCTTTTTTTGCTTCACGATATAAAAGATAATTAATCCTATGCTTAAAACAACATACTCAATAACTACAACTAAAGCAAAATATATCAATGGCAGCCTGAAATAGACAAAAATTAAACATAGAATGGAAACGCAAAGTAAAGATAAAATTTGCGAATATACCGTATATTTAGATATAACTTTTGACTGAAAGTAAAAATCTATATAATTAAACGACATAAATATAAGCCGAGTTGACATAATCAAGATAATCTTTCTTATGTAAGGATCAAAAGAAAAAACGTATGTTGTAAAAAAAATTAAAATAATAGCTGACAAACTTCCGGCAAGCTTTAAAAAAAAGGTTGTGCTTAATATTTCCTTTTCTTTATCCCCATTTCTCACCAAATCTCTAACCACAACTGTGCTTAGCCCTAAATCCGATAGAATATTAAAAAGAAAAACGAAACTTAAAGCGTAGCTAAAAATACCAAATTGATCGGGGCCTAAATAACGGATTACTAAAGCCCAAACAGTTAAAGAGACTACCGCTCGCAAAATTTTTTCAAAAAACAAATAACCCGTATTAATGGTATATTTTTTCAAGCTTTTTGCTAATTTCATTTTTTACCAGGCTAAAAAAATCATTTATACATAACACACTATTAGCTTAACCTACCTTCTTGTCTATCGCCATTTTATATACTGACATAAGCAGCTCATAATTTTTTTTAGCGCTATACTTATCTTCATACTCTAGCCTGGCCCTTTTCCCTATTTTTTCAGCTTCGTCGGCATTATCCCAAACCCGTTTTACTTTTTCTGCAAGATCCGCGGAATCACCGGGTTTAAAAAAAATTCCGGTTAAGTCCCCTTTGATAATTTCCGCCATCGCCCCTATGCGCGATGCAATGACCGGTATTCCGCAAGCAAAAGCTTCAATGAGGGTTACCGAGAAACATTCATACCATTCCGAAGGAAGCACTAAGCAATAAGCTCTCTTCATAAGTTCAACCGCCCTGTCATGAGGGAGAGACCCCAAGAATTCAATATTTTTGATACCCTTTACTCTGGCAAGCTCCTCCATCTTCTGCTTCATAGGCCCATCACCGGCAATCTTAAGAGGTATTCCTTCCAACCTCCTCCAGGCGTGCAGAAGAGTGCGAATCCCTTTTTCTTGAGCTAACCTTCCGACGAATACAACATATTTTTTATCTCTTTCAGAAACCCCGGGGTCAGAATAGATAAAATTCGGCTTTACAATAATCTTATCTTTAGGCAATCCGCCCTGGATATATTTATTACGGGCAAATCTGGTAAGAGCGATATAAATATCTACCTGTTTACTCCAGGTTTTAAGACAGCGGTGAAGGTTAAATACCATATTTACATAAGCTGTCTGCAAATGTGAATTCCGGTAACAAGCATGTATCGTCCCTGCCCAGGGGTATTTCCTGCCAACGCAGTGTTCACAGACCATGCCTTCCCTAAAAAGGACTGCTCCGGGGCAAATCAAACGATAATTATGCAAGGTTTTTATCACAGGAATTCCCAAACTTTTACAGGCATAATACGCTGAAGGAGAGATAAGAGGAAAAGTATTGTGAAAATGAACGATATCCGGCTTTTCTTTCTTTAATATACTTTTTAATTTATTTGCAAATGGCCAGGACCAGGCAGTTCTTAAAGCCAAACTGGCTTTGGGTATGTCTCTAATCTTGCGATTATCTTCAATACAGGTGATGACTTTTTCTCCATATTGGCGTAAGACTGCTACTTCTGAAGAAAAAACTTCATCTTCTCCCCCGGGATGCTGATAATAATTATGCACTTGAAGGATTTTCATCTACTTTTTTAGGCCTTCCTTTTTTTAATCCTTGAATATAGGCAAAACTCACGCCTGTTAAACTCCAGAGAGAAATTGCATTGTAAGGTAATTCTAAAATCACCGCGAAATTAGCAGCTATAAATAACGTAACAATCCCTCCCCAAAGCAATATGCCATCTATTGATTTAGCCCTGACAGCGGTTTCTATCATTTTTAAAAGCAGTCCTAAGAAAAACAATATAGCAATTATTCCCACAACTCCTGCCCTATATATAACATTCAAATAAGAATTATGCGGTTCAATCCAGCCGTCCCTGCTCCACTCGCCAAAACCAAGATTTAGTATTTCTATGCTTCTGGAACGAAATGGTTTTCCATAATCAAACCCAAAAAAAGGCTTCTCCCTAAAAATATCAGACGCCATATCTTTCCATATATAAAGACGAAAAAGAGAAGTCCCCTGAGCTCCCGTAATAGTTCTCTTTTCCTGCATTTTTTTTCTTAATTGTTTTATCTTTGACTCTGCATCACTTGCCTCATTTAATACCCCTGTGACTTGATCACTTAAGCCAAGCTTTTCGGCCTGAGGTAAAATTTCATATAAAATTTTTCTGGCATTTTCAATTTCTGCCTCAAAGTCAATAAACACTTCTCGATAATCTATTTCTTTATCAGTTTTGACTTCACTCAAGCGCTTAGAAACTTCTCTGGTCAATTGCTTAGCTTTATCTGTTTTAGATTCTACCTCAATCTTAAGAACTTGCGGTGATTCTACCTTCGGTTGAATCTGCGGGCTTATTTTTGGCGTTGGCTCTTTCTTAAATTTATGCTCCGGATTATAAAGCTTAGGCTCGATCTCCCGTGGTTTAAAATAATTAGCTTTTTCTTCAATAATTTTACTCTCTAAATTATATGTAGATAAAAGCTTATCTATCCTAACAACGGACATAACCTCATTCCTTGGGCTCACCTTTAACAAAACCGCCGCAATAAGCATACTGAAAGATACAAATAAAATTGCCTTATGCTTATTTTTTAAATTTAAGATTAAGACCAACAAACAAAAAATTAATACTATGGTTGCCATATTACTAACCAACATCATTCGTGAAGTGCACAAAAGATGTTTGTAAGGGGTTACTACCAGGAGTAAAATAAAAAACAGCCGGCGAGCGTTTTTATCAGGATAGTGCCTTATGAGTACAATTACCGTAAGAAAAAAAGTAAATATAAACCAACGATGAAAATTTACAAATAACCATGATGTATTCATCCTCATAGAAAAAATTAACAATATAATCAATATGAACTTTATCCTTTGATTAAAAAATTCTTTTCTATAGAAAGAATAACCAAAAAATGCAAATAGCGGATAATAGAATAACGCCGAATGCCTTAATGACAATGCTCCCCAAAGATAATATCCCCGGCAAGCTTTTACCAGAATAAATAAAAAATACACAAACATCAAATAGTGCCAGCCTGTTAATTTCACACATCCGAGTTTCCATTTTGTTAAAAAGATAAGCAAACATATAAAAAAGCAAATTTCTCCGATGAATATCGGAAAACCCAAAAAACTCAATTGTATATTAAGCTCCGCGAAGGGCCTGCCGAATAAAAGATAGGCTAAGGAAAGGGAACCTACAATAAATAAACCTGTTCTATCCAAACCCCTGCCTAACTTTAATCTTTTCTCCATAGCCATTCCTTTTAGAAAACCTGCCATATTTTTAATTCGGTTTAGCCCTGTTGCTAAGCCTTGTTTAGGCCAAAATTATAATACACTTTTTTCTTCATTAACGCCTGTAAGCTTTTTGGTGCTATTATTAGGTATATTAACAATAAAATCGTTGTCGGATTAAGCTTAAATTTAGTAAGGGATTCAACCAATTCTTTTTTGGCCTTAGTAAAGTTTCCTGTTAATATATAGATTTTAGCACAACGAAAATTAATATTCGAAATAAGCCTGTTTTTAAAACTTTTCCTTAAACGGGGGTTTCTTTTAAAAACCTTGTTAAAAACCACAGTTTCCTCATTTTTAAAAAGTTCTATGTTCTTAAGGATATAGCTATCCGTAATCCTATATAAAGTAAGAGGCTCATTAATATAACCTACCTTATAATTTTCTGATAAGCGCAGCCACATATCCCAATCTGCCGGAGTAAAAATTGATTCATCAAAAACGCCTGTTTTCTCAAAACTGGATTTTCTTATAACCGCGGTAGAACTGCAAATGTAATTTCTCAAAAGTAATTTTTTGTTTATCCATCCGGTTTTACGGCTTAAATAATGCGAAAATTTACGTAAAATTTTCTCATTTTCATCTATGTAATAAGCGGCGGTGTAAACAAACCCATAATCGGGATGTTCATCTAAGAATTTAACGCTTCGTTCTGCTTTTCTGGGAAGATATATATCGTCACAATCAAGAAACCCTATGTATTCTCCGTTTGCGGCGCTAATCCCCAGGTTTCGAGCACTGCATGCCCCGCCATTTTTTTTATATATGTATTTTATCCTTTTAGAATAAGGCTGGAGTATTTCTCGGGTATTGTCAGTTGACCCATCATCAACTACAATGATCTCAATGTTTTTATAAGTCTGATTCAATACGCTTTCGACGGCTTTGACCGTTAAATCCGCATTATTGTATGCTGGAATAATAATACTTAATTTCTTCATTTGTCCTTATTAATTTTAATGTATTCTTTCAGAGAGCTCTCCCAAAAAGGCATATTATTCAGGCCTAATAACTCTAAATTATGGTTGGAAAGCATTTCTGAACGCGGCCTGGGAGCTGGCAAAGGAAATTCTTTAGACTCAACAGGGAAAACTTTTACTTTATTTTTCAAATCCATAAATTCAACAATTTTTACTGCAATGTCGTAACGAGAACAAACGCCTTTGTTAGCCATATGGTACAAACCATAATGTTGCGTATTGATGACATCCATAAAGTTTACGGCAAAATCTTTAGTAAAAGTCAGGCTTCCGGCCTTATCGAAGACTGCTTTAATGTTCTTTTTGCCTTGTTTTAATTGTTGAATTATTTTATAAACAAATTTTTTATCTAGTTCCCATCCTCCAACCATCCAGCCTGCCCTAATAATAAAATACCGGCAAAGATGTTTTTTCACTATTAACTCGCCCTGGTATTTACTCCGGCCATAAACATTTATGGACCCGGCTTCATCACTTTCAACATAAGGCTCAGATTTTTCTCCATTAAAAACATTCGCTGTACTCACATAAAGAAGCCCCGCTCCAACCTCTCTGCAGGCCAAAACAATGTTTTCCGTACCGAGAACATTTACCTTGTGCGCATATTGTGGGTTTTTTTCGCATAAATCTACATCGGTTTCAGCGGCAAAATGGAAAACATATTCAGGTTGCGTATCTTTAATATTCTTGATAGTCTCATCATAGCTTGAAATATCTAAAATGTTTATATCTTTAGAGTGTTTTCGTATGTCCGTTTGCACAACGCTATGGCCTTCTTTTAACAACTCCGGAATAACATCAGCAGCAAGCATGCCCGAGGCTCCGGTAACTAATATTTTCATATTTTTAGCTTGGCTCCTTTTTATCTCGTTCCAATTTGCTTGGCGGGAACACCGGCAACAATAGCGTATTCATCCACTTTTTTAGTAACTACGGCACCGGCAGCGATTATAGCGCCTTTGCCTATAGTTACATCCGGTAATATGATAGCATTTGCCCCAATCCAAACGTCATCATCAACCCTGATAAGGCCTGCCTTATGCCCTTGATCTCTTATCGGAATATTGCGATTAGAAAAAACATGGTTAGATGCCCTAAAAACCACATTGGGCCCTACCAATACATCATTGCCAATTGTAATCTTACCTCCCTGATCAGCGTTAATCATAACATTAGAATTAAAAGCTGTATTGTCTTTTATCTCTATGGATTCGTTACCGGAACCGGCAGCGTATATTTGTACATTCGGCCCGAATTGAACATTATTACCCAAAGAAATATTTTTAAAGTCCCGTATATAGCAACCCGGTAAAATATTAACTTTTTTCCCGCAAGAAAAAAAATGGCTACGATATAAGCTGTATCGAAACTTATTCCCCAAATATCCCGGCATCCAAATTATAAAAAAAGATAGCCAACGATTAATTTCTAAAAATAACTGCTTTGGTATTTTCATTTACTTCTTATCTTACTTTTTTAATTACCACTCTAACCTTTAAGTATTTACAGGATAACTAACACCATCAGCTATTACCTTTTCAAGGCGGCTTAAAAAACTTTCACCTTTTCCTAAAAAACTAAAATAGCCTGTAATAAAATCTTTACATTTTTCATATTCGATAGGCTCTCCCTGCATATTGATTATTTGCTTAACTTTACTACTTAAATCCGAGGGAGAAGATGCATACATACCTAAAGATGAGAATCCTGTTAAAGGGTTTATATCAACTATGTTAGCCAAACGAGGAATTATCACCGGACAACCATTGGCAATTGCTTCTAACGCAACCGTAGAGCCGCCAACAACAACAGCTCTTACCTGTTTCAACAGTGCACCTATAGGCTTATTAGTCACTTCAAAGACATCACTACTAAGTTTTAAAGAGAGCTTCTTGCATAATTTTTTTACAGATAACGATGCATAATGGCCTTTGATAAAAACTTTTAGGCCTTTAGCCTGGTTAAAAGCCTGATAGACGCACAAAAGCACCTCTTTAGCCTCTTTTTCTTCCATGCTAAGAGCAACCAAAATACTGTTCTCTCGTTTTTGCCAAGTTACAGCGCTTTTAATAACATCCTTTAAATAATTGTGCCTTATTGTCCCCCACGTAAAAATTTTGTCTTGCTTCCAACCGCACTCAAGCAAACTTTTAGCCGGAATATTTCCCACACAACCGACATAATCTGGAGCAGGCAAACTTTGGACAAACCCACGATTTTCCAATTCCGGCTTATGATTAAAATAATTTAAAAGCTGAAGAGGAATAACAGTATGTTGATATCCGACTGTCTTTAAACCTCTGGCTTGCCGAGCCGCAATATTTAGCATCTTTTCCCATCCCAAATTTTCAAATAGGTATATAACGGTTGTTTTACCCCCTAATTGCTTGAAAGCCTTGCGGAATATAAAATAATAAAAAAGGCTGTCTACCAGTGTTGTTCCGGAAAATGATTTCATCCAGTCTTTTTCAAATATGCCCCATATATTTTCGCCGTTATAATAAGAAATTTCTTTTCTTATTTTCGGCACAATACTTAAACACTTAAAAGAAACATACAAGTGTAAACCAAAAATATAAAAAAATTCTTTAAAGCCTGTATGCTCAATATCAATAGACAAATCCCTATTCTGTTTTTTGACCCTTCTGGCCAAATGCAGCAATGATAAATAGCTGGATTTATCAGTTACCATGGCAAGGCCAAGCCAACCGTAAACCCCCTTACCATTTAAGGCATCTAACTCTTTCTGAAAGCCTGCGAAAAACCTGCTTCTATAAGTTTTTTTTTTCGAAACCCCAGCCTCAATAAAAGGAAAAGGAGTAACTAGAAAATAACGGTAATTACTGTTAACTTTTCCCGAAGAATTTAAACCCCGAAATAATACCCTGGCAAATAAACTCCTCAATAAAAGACGGCCCTGATAAATAAAAGCCTTCATGAAACTCCATAAAAGAATTCCGCTCCAATGATGCCATGCCTTGTGGCTCTGGCCATAAAAACTATAGTTAAAATTGCCGGCATTATCGGCTAAGCTTTGTGATAGCTCCCGGTTAACAATATCGGCAGCTATCAACTCAGTTTTGTATTTTTTACGAAATTCTAAAATTACTTTCAGCTTTACTAAATTATTGAAAGAATTGCTCTTTAAAGGATTTTTTTCAGCAATTAAAGACTGCCACCAAAAAGACCAGTTGTGCCGGGGATGCTTAAAGTATTCTTTTAAATTGCTTTTTTTAATAATTTTTTTATCCGCTATTTCGGCAATAAAACGAATATAGTTATTTTTTTCTAAAAAGGAAGTATCACCAAAAGCGCTAATATAATCAAGGACTTTAAATTCCTTACAACCGGATTGTTTTACACGGTTAACAACAGCTTCTATTTTCTCTCTATTAACCGTAATAGGACACAATAGCAGCAAAGATGCGGATGAAATTTTTAGCCTTTCAAAAAAGCCCGCCTTAAAGCTATCATCAAATATATACAAAACGTTTTTTCCCATAATAGTCATTATTTTAAACCGGGATTTCTAAAACGAGTTTTTAAAAAATACAGAAATGAATCCCAGTTCCAGCCAATAAGAAAAGCAAATAAAGGCATAACCCAAATAAACTGCCTCTGAACAAAAAAGTAATTGTTGACGATATTAGATAACAGCAGCAAGCCTATAGGAAAAAATACCATAATAAACAAAAACAATATTTGCTTAAACCTTTCCTTAACAGGAAAAATTAAAGGAAATAGCATACCCAAAAGCAAAAAGTATAGTGTTTTACGGCCAATTAAATTGCCAAAAATAAACTTTAAAAATCCTGCCATATCTTTAACTAGATTGGGAGCATAGACAAAAACTCCGGGCTGCGTATATCTCATATGTGTTCCAAATACACTTAAAAGCCATAACGGTATTGCAATACAAAAAACAATAAGCATAAATTTCGCGCTATCCTTTAGAATCGTTATAAAAAGTTTGTTTCTTAATTCAGTTAATAAAAAAACAGCATTGGCAAGCAAACAATTAATATCCCATAAGCATGGAACCATATAGTCAAAACGAAAAATATTCCTATACCCCATTTACCCTTAATGCTCATATTGATATTTTGATCTATCAGCTTTTTAGATAAATAGAAAGCCCCCAGGGCCAGCGTAGGTAAAACCGCATAAACTCTAATTTCGGTAGCGTGAATTATTAAAGTCGCGTTGAAACAAACGATAGTAAAAGTAATAATATATCCCCAAATTGTTTTAAAATATTGCTTGCAGATAAGGTATAAAATATAAAATCCTAAAATAGTAGCAATAATGTGCGGTATGGCCAGGCCCCATTTATTATAAGAAAAAATTTTAAAAAAAGGATATATTAGATAGTAGTCTCCGGAAAGATAAGGACAAAATTCTTTTTGAGGCAAAAGTTTTAAAAAATCGATAAATGTTCCATGCATCAAGTTTACCTGATACGCCTCATCAGCCCATAAAGTAAGGTGTGTGCGTAATTGCTCAAAGCGCAAATATAAAGCGTATAAGCAAATACAGCTCACCGCAATGGGCGTTAAATATTTATTACGACTTTTAATGTACTTTTTAAAAAACATTCCTTTCTCCTTTGCCGCCCCGTTAACGCCTTCCGCGAACAAGCCTTTGCCTGCAAAAAACTTGTGTTTGGGAAATTTCTTTTTTCATCAACTTTGAAATCATAAATACAAAAGAAACCCCTGCCTTAATAATACCTTTGAAGAAACCTTCTGGTATATCAATTGCTTTAGGAGGGTAATTTTTCGTAAATAAATCTGCAGAAAAAAATTTGTGGTTTTTTGTAATGCACCCCGTTAAGCAAGTTAAATTTTTGTAAGCATCAGCTGTTCTTTCTCAAACTCACACGGTGTCTGGTGATTAAGCGATGAATGCGGATAATCGTTGTTGTAGTCATTCACCCATTG
>JAQUWY010000044.1 GCA_028692655.1 Candidatus Omnitrophota bacterium
TTTGCTAATTTTAAGCTACAGACTGATAAAAAAGTTTACCATTTATCTCCAGCCTGACGTAAGGGCTGTCGATAAATGGCTTGGTGTTTTGAGAGTAGATTAGTTATGGACAATTAACATAGGAGGTATATATGAAAGCAGTAGTAGTATATTATTCTCGAGGCGGAACCACTAAAAAAATGGCAGAAATTATACATCAAGAGTTAAATGATAACGGTATTGAATCTGATATTTTTTCGGTTTCGGAAATTACAGCTAAGGCATTTTTGGATTATGACGGCATAGTCATTGGTTCACCCACCTATTATGGAACACTGGCTGCCCCAGTAAAGGCTTTGCTTGATGAAAGCGTTTCTTTCCACGGTAAGCTTGATGGTAAGGTTGGCGCAGCATTTTCCTCAGCGGCTAACATAGCTGGTGGCAATGAAACCACGGTGCTGAGTATTTTACAGGCGATGCTTATTCACGGCATAATAGTGCAAGGCGATTTCAAAGGCGACCATTATGGCCCGGTAGCAGTGGGCTCAGTAGATAAAAGATGTGAAGAAAATTGCATGAGGCTGGCGCAAAGGTTTGTTAAGCTCCTGAATAGAGTAGCGGGTAGCAAGTAGAGAGTTTCTAAATCTTGCATATCGTTGGACGATTGCGTAGCTGGAAACGTTGCAAGTTAAACGTCAATCGTTTTTATTTTAAATATTTTTTTTGACGCAACCGAACAACGATAGACGATTCGAGCTATGCAACCTTTTAACGGTTTGCTATTCGTGCATAAAGGGAGGTAATATGGCACTGGTAGTTTTAGTTACCATTCCCCAAAATAAGGCAGAACGTTTAGCAAAAGTCCTCCTGAAAGCTAAAATGTGCGCTTGTGTTAATATAATTAAAGGAGTGGATTCTCTATTCCGGTGGCATGGCGCAGTCAACAGCGAGAAAGAAGCTGTGCTGGTAATTAAAACCAGAAAATCCTTATTTTTGAGTTTATCAGCCTGCATTAAAAAGCACCATCCTTATTCGGTTCCGGAAATTATAGCTTTTGCTATTGACCGGATAGACAAAGCTTACTACGAGTGGTTAAAAAAATCTTGTTCTTTGTCGGGTAAAAGGAAAGGTAAAGATGCTTGAACATTTACTCGCCAGTTTAGAAAGTATTTTTATTAGCTCTCCTTTTTTAGGCTTAGGCGTAAGTTTTTTAGCTGGTGTATTGGTTAGTTTTTCACCTTGCATATATCCTTTGATACCGATAACTCTCAGTGTAGTAGGGGCTGAAGCTGCTACCACTAAACTTAAAAGTTTTTCGATCAGCTTGGTATTTGTCCTGGGCATAGCTTCGGTTTATACTTTATTGGGAATTATTTCTTCAGCGGCCGGGTTATTGTTGGGGAGTTTCTTTATAAATCCGGTCACCTATGCTATTTTAGCTTCTATTTTTTTCTTTTTAGGTTTTTCTCTTTTGTCCGGTATCAATATTAATATACCGTTTTTTTCATTTAATTACGATTCTTCTAGGAATAAAGAATTTATTTCTGTTTTTCTTTTGGGAGCCGTCAGCGCTTTAGCTATTATTCCCTGTAATTTTCCTGTTCTGGGAGCGATACTAAGTGTTATTTCTTTAAGAAAAAATATTTTTTACGGGGCTGTTGCACTTTTTTTCTTTTCAATTGGCTACGGTACAATCCTTATTATTTTAGGCACATTTACTGCTCTTATTAGAAAGTTGCCAAAACAAGGGCAATGGCTTATAATACTGAAACGAATTTTAGGAATTATGCTGATGTTTGTAGGGGTATACTTTTTCTGGAAACTTATAGATATATTAGCTTGATATGAAAAAAATACTAACAAGTTGCTTGTTTTTGTTTTTTGTTTTAACATCATACGCCGGAGAGCGAAGATTTACTACTCTTGACGGCAAGAGCCTCTCTTACGAAAAGATTGTTTCTGCTCCCCGGACTATATTATTTATATGGACAACATGGTGCCCTTACTGCCGCCAGGAAATCGAACGTTTGTCTCAGGGCAGGCTTTCGCTTGAAGGATTTGAGATTTACTACATTAATGTGGGCGAGAAAAAAGCAAAAGTTGAAAAATTTTCCGAAATGAGGAAGATTAACGGATATATTAAAAGTAAAATTGTTGTTGACGAAGAAGGTTTTTTTGCCGATAAGTTTTCAGTAGTCGGAATACCCACCTATATTTTCCTCGAAGATGGGAAAAACCCTTCCAAAACTTATTTTTTAGACGAAGATTTGCTAAAGGCTATATCTAATAAACAACAAAACGGGCTGTAAGCTGATAGAAACAGGCATAGGCAAAGATTAAAAAATTCTAAATCCTAAGCCCTAAACAAATTCAAAACTCTAATTTCTAAACAAACAGCTTTAAGCTGTAAGTTTCAGGTCTCAGGTTGCAAGTCTCAAGTTTTGAATCAAATTATCGGTTTGCGGTGTTCGGTTTTTGGTTAGCGCCTGCCTGCCGGTAGGCAAGGTTTTAACTTCTTTAGCTTTTGTGTTTTTTGGTTTTTTGGTCTTTCAGTATTTCAGTTCTTTGGTTCTTCGGTTTTCCTCAACCTCAACCTTAACCTCAACCTATATAGCCTGTCGTCTATGGACTTTCTCGAGCCTCAGCCTGTATAGCCTATGGTCTATGGACTATCGACCGTGGACCGTGGACTTTTTTAAGCCTCAACCTTAACCTGTATAGCCTATCGTCTATGGACTATCGACTGTGGACTTTATTGAGCCTTAACCTGTATATTCTGTGGACCGTGGGCTACGGGCTGTTGGCTATGCGTAGATTAGCGGCGTTTTAGCTGGGGGATTATGAGTGATCTATTCGTCCTGTTGTTTGCGGTATTTTCTTCCCAGGCAAGTAGTTTGTAATTGGCTTGGGCCTGGAATGTGTATGTGCCGGAAGACTTAATCTTGTATTTATATTTTATTTTGTAAGTTTGGCCGGGTTTTAATCTGGGTATGGGCCATGCCTTCAGAGTGCCGTTTGGAAAAACTATCATAGCTCTTGAACGGTCAGCGCTTAAATCGCCGGAATTCTTTATTGTAGCTATCAAGGTAATCCTCATACCTTTTCTTATTTGTTCGGGGACGACAAACTCGAGAGAAGCAACCTCAAAATCCGTAAGCTTTGGCTCAACGGGCGTTGGTATGGATAATAATTTTGCATCTATTGCCTGGATAAAAGCTTTATCGAAAACCAGCTGGCGGTTAATTACATCAAGCATCAGGAGGATAACGTATTTTGCCCAGCTGTCGTTAGCTAAGCTCATCTTATCCGTAAGCTCATCTAGTAATTGCAGGTGAGTGTCATTCAGCCGGCGGTTGATTTGATAGGCCTGCAATTTTGCTTTTTCAATATTATGGTTTTTACAGAGTAGGGACAATTGGGTATAGGCATCGCATAGATATTCCAAGGTGCTCAAAAAATCTTCACCATACCTGCTTTCATAAGCATCCAGGCATATATCGTAGTAACGGTAAGGGCCTCCGGCCGGCATCTGACTTTTTAAACCATCAGGCATATAACTTTGGATCTGTTTGCATTTTTCATAATCGTCCAGTAGTATTTGCAGCTGATTGTCCAGGGAGAGGCTTTCAGTTAAAAAATAATCTATAAATGCTTTTACTCTTTGAATAGGCTTTTTTTTGCCTTCAAGGTAAGACAACTCCTTTCTCGTAGTTTTTGAAAGTTGTTTAATTATCCGGCTGTATTGTTTTTCGCCCGGAGGGTTTATTGAGAAGGCTATTGCCAAGGTTGTTTGGTTGATTCTGGCCAGGTCGTTCAGGATTTCGGAGGCTCCATCAAGAAATAACTTATCTTCCGGACTAATCTGTTTTTCCAGAAATCTTATTCTTTCTTTTGCAAGTTTCTTTGGCAGCCTAAGCTGGGACAAGCCCGATAAGGGTAGTAAAAGCGTTATTAGACAGACAAGTATTAAACTTAATGTTCGTTTAAACATTTTTTATTCTATATATAAAATATTATATCAGATTTGTTTTTTCTGTATAGGTTTTTTTCAAAATTAAATCTGTTTCCCAAAACATGATTATTTATCTAAACTGATACGTAGTCTATACTTATGTTTTCGTTGACACTAAAAGATTTTTATGTTATGGTAATCCAAGTTTATGAAGGCAAAAAAACCAATAGGTATAATAGGTTTTGGCAATATGGGCAGGGCGATAGCCAGTAATCTTAAAGGACATTACCCCTTGGTTATTTTTGATAAAGAAAGTTTCGCTCTCGGGCATTGCAATAAAAAAAACAAAGCTAAAAACTTAAAAGACCTGCTTCTCAGAGCGGAAACGATAATATTGGCTGTTAAGCCTCAGGATTTTGAGCGTTTATTGAAGGAAATAAAAACCTCAAAGAATAAGCTCTTAATTTCCATTGCTGCGGGAATAACCACTACCTATATAGAAAAATTTCTTTCTAAGGCAAGGGTAATACGGGCGATGCCCAATATGCCTGCGAGGGTAGCTAAGGGGATGACTTGCCTTTGTAAAGGAAAATATGCTTGTGCCGGCGATATGCGTGCAGCCCGTAATATATTTATTCATCTTGGCCGGGTCCAAGTACTCAAAGAAAAAATGATGAATGCGGCAACTGCGGTTTCCGGAAGCGGCCCCGGATACTTTTATGATTATCTCGATTCCCTATCGATAGCTTCTGGAAATATTTCCAGAAGCTTAGTCAATAATTTCAGGTGTGCTTTTAGAAAAGCAGCGCAAGCTGCAGGATTTAAAAAGAATCAAGCGTGTCTCTTGGTGAATACTACCATTAGAGGCTCTATAGCCGCAGCGCAAGCTTTTGATCTTACTTGGGCTCAGCTGCGGCAGCAGGTTGTATCTAAGGGAGGCACTACCGAAGCGGCTTTAGAGGTTTTGCATAGAAAAGGTTCTCTTGTTGAAGCTGTAATGGCCGCGAAGAAGCGAGCCGGACAATTAGAAAAAAAGAGGTAGTTCAAATGGCAAGGATAGGCGTTATCGGCGGAAGCGGATTATATGATTTAGAAGGTATAAACAAAATCGAAGAAATTTCTTTGGAAACTCCTTTTGGTAAGGCATCAGACGTTTTTACTTTATGCAGCCTGGGCAATAAAGAATTAGTATTTTTACCCCGGCATGGCAGAAATCATGATATAAGCCCAAGCCGGATTAATTATCAGGCCAACATATATGGGATGAAGAAACTGGAAGTTGATAAGATAATTTCTATTTCGGCCTGCGGTTCGCTTAAGGAAAATTTAAAACCTTTAGATTTTGTTATTCCTGACCAGTTTGTTGACAGGACTAATCAGGCTAGAAAGCATACTTTTTTTGATGAGGGAGTGGTCGTTCACGTCAGCCTTGCTTATCCGGTTTGCAATCATTTGTCAGAAGTTCTTTTTGAGGCCTGCCGGCAGGCAGAGGTTAAGGCTCATAAGGGCGGGGTGTATCTTAACATGGAAGGCCCGCAGTTTTCTACCCTGGCTGAATCAAAACTCTATCGCAGCTGGGGGATGGATATAATCGGGATGACCAATATGGCTGAGGCAAGATTAGCTAGAGAAGCTGAGATTTGTTATATCAGCCTGGCCGCTATTACTGATTACGATTGCTGGCATAGCCAGCATAAAGACGTTACTCTGGAGATGGTTTTAGATAACTTAAAAAAGAATATTGAAAACTCAAAGAAAGTTTTAAGAGAGTTCATAAGGGCTGTTGATGAAAAGCCGGATTGCAGTTGCCGAGATGCCTTAAAGTATGCGATAGTGACCAGGCCAGAATTTATTCCTGAAGAAGTGAAGAAAAAACTGGATATTATAATAGGAAAATACCTTTAAGTATGGGCAATCATGGTTTGTGGTTAGCGGTGTGCGGTTTACGCCCAATGTATTCAAAAGTTATGAAAACCGACAACCGAAAACCTAAAACCGAAAAAAACAAAAAAAGTCAATAATGAGTGTATTAGTGGTTGGTTCAGTAGCATTGGATACTATAAAGACTCCCTTGGGATCAGTTAAGGATGCCCTGGGGGGGTCGGCAACATACTCTTCTGTTAGCGCGAGTTTTTTTGGCTCTGTCCGTCTGGTTGCGGTAATAGGCAAAGATTTCCCTTCAGAACACATAAATCTTTTAGAAAAGAAAAGAATCGACACCAAGGGCCTGGTTATTGAAAACGGCAAGACCTTTCGCTGGCAGGGGGAGTATGGCTGGGATCTTTCCAATCCCAGGACAATCGCTACCCATTTAAATGTATTTGCTGAATTTGATCCTAAATTGCCTAAAGATTACCGGGACAGTAAATTTGTTTTTTTAGCTAACATTGACCCTGATATCCAGGATAGGGTCTTAAGGCAAGTTGCCAGGCCAAAACTGGTGGCTTGTGATACTATGAATTACTGGATCGATAATAAGCGTAAGGCTTTATTAAAGCTTTTACCTAAGATAGACGTATTTTTAATAAATGAATCAGAAGCCAGGGAGTTAACCGGTGAAACTAATCTTTTGCTTGCCGGGAGAAAAGTCCTTAAGCTTGGGCCGAAAAACGTAATTGTAAAAAAAGGTGAACACGGAGTGTTACTTTTTACAAATAAAGGGATATTTTCTACTCCGGCTTTTATTTTAGAATCAGTATTTGATCCTACCGGGGCTGGCGATACTTTTGCCGGAGGTTTTATGGGATACCTGGCCAAATTAGGAAAATGTGACCAGGCTTCTTTGCGCAAAGCAATAGTTTATGGATGTGTTATGGCTACTTTTGCGGTTGAAGATTTCAGTCTGCGAAAATTGAGTTCGATAAACTTCGGCAGTATCAAAAAAAGGCTCAGGCAATACAAAAAATTAACTACTTTTTAAATGAATTACAAAGATACATTAAAACTTCCCCATACTACTTTTCCTATGAAGGCTAACCTTTCTGTTTTAGAGCCGAAAATGACAGCCTTCTGGCAGGAAATTGATATTTATCAAGAATTGCTCCGGAGGCGTTCCGAAGATAAAAAATTTATTTTGCACGAAGGCCCGCCTTATGCCAACGGAAAAATTCATATAGGCCATGCTTTAAACAAAATACTAAAAGACATAGTTATTAAATACAAAGTTTTAAAAGGATATAATTGTCCTTCCGTTGTTGGCTGGGATTGCCACGGGTTGCCTGTTGAACACCAGCTTTTTAAAGAATTGAAACTGACCAAGCATGATGTTAACGCTGTAGAGTTTAGAAAAAAAGCCAGAGATTATGCTTTAAAGTTTGTAGATTTACAAAGGGAAGATTTTAAAAAACTTGGCGCTTTCAGTGATTGGCAAAATCCTTATCTTACGCTTGATGCAGGCTATGAGTCCCGAGTTATGGAATTGCTGGGGCTTCTGGTAGAGGAAGGCTATGTCTATAGAGGCAGGCGTCCGGTCAACTGGTGCGCAAGCTGTGAAACGGCCCTGGCTGAAGCTGAAGTTGAATATGCTGATAAGCAGTCGGAATCCATTTATGTATTTTTTAAGATAGAGGATTCAAAAAATGTAAAAGGGCTCAAGAGTATTGATGAAGCTTACTTGCTTGTTTGGACCACTACTCCCTGGACTTTAATTTCTAATGTTGCAGTAGCTTTACATCCAGAGCTTGAATATGTCTTAGTGGAGATAGACGGGCGGCATGTGCTTTTTGCCGGAGAGCTTCTTGCCAAGTTTCAGGAAAAATTTAATGTACGGCTTGAACCTAAGCTGAAATTTAAGGGAAACCAACTGGAAGGGATTTCTCTTAAACATCCTTTTATAAATCGGGAGTCTCCGGTAGTGCTCGCGGAGTTTATTTCCAAGGAAGAAGGTTCTGGCTGTGTGCATATAGCTCCCGGACACGGAGAGGAGGATTTTTCTTTAACCAAGAAGTATAACCTGGATATTATAATGCCGGTAAATGATAAGGGAGTTTTTGAGGAGCCGGCTGAATTTAAAGGCAAGAACATTAAAGATGCCGGGGATCTGGTTTTGGATAAATTACGCGAAAAGGGAGCTTTGGCCAGGCATGAAAAAATAACTCATTCTTATCCGCATTGCTGGCGCTGTAAAAAACCTATTATTTTTAGGGCTACGTTCCAATGGTTTTTAAACGTTAACCACAAAAAATTGCGTGAAAGAATGCTTAACGAAACAGTTTCAGTTAAGTGGGTTCCGCCTTCCGGCCAGGAGAGAATGAAGGGGATGCTTGAAACGAAACCGGACTGGTGCCTTTCGCGCCAGCGCATATGGGGTGTACCGATACCGGCGTTAAAATGTGTTTCTTGCGGTGAAGTTATACTTGACAAAGAAGTGATAGCCAAGGTGGTCAAAACCTTTAAGGAAAAGGGTTCAGATTCCTGGTTTATTGGCGACGCGGCCGAATTTATCCCGGAGAAGTTCAAGTGTCCCGCTTGCGGTAAGGGTTCTTTTTCTAAAGAATTTGACATACTCGATGTCTGGTTTGAGTCAGGTGCGAGCTTTTTTTCAGTAGTGGAAAACAATCCTCAGCTTAGTTTCCCGTCGGATTTATATTTAGAAGGCAGCGATCAGCATAGGGGGTGGTTCCAGACCTCGCTCACTCTTTCCATGGCTAAAGAGAAACGCACCCCTTTTAAAT
>JAQUWY010000045.1 GCA_028692655.1 Candidatus Omnitrophota bacterium
ATCACTTGCGTTATGATCTTGGATGCTATCCTAAAGTGTTTTTTTTCCGCCGGCCCCACATAGCTTCTTTGATAGTCCATATATGCGATGAATATGACGCACTCAGCCAAAGGAGGTCTTACAAGCAAGACTATCCTCCTGAGAGGATATACAAGCTTATGAATATTTACAGGGAAAAAAAATTTCCTTCCGGATTATTGGATAAATTTTTTAGAATAATGGGCGTTTGGCCTAAAGGTACAATAGTGCGTTTAAATAATGGAGAGGCAGCTATCGTGAGAGAAGAAAATGAGGACGATATGTTTTCGCCTAAAATAGAAGTCGTATCCGGGAACTCAAGGCGTATTATCGACTTGAAAGCTGATCGTACAGTCAAAATAAAAGGTTCGCTGAACCCTCTGGGAGATGGGAAAGAATATATAGAGTTTGTCTAAAATTGTTTTTTTTGATATCATATAAAGATCTTCAGTCCAAGATACAGAGCAACAAGCCAGGAGTTTTGAGGTGCGTAGAAAAGAGTGAAAAAGGTTTATATTTTTCATATTTCCGAATTTGGCGGCCACAGCAAGGCGGCTCAAAGTATTAAAGAAGCCCTTACTTACAAAAGTCCGGCAACAGAAGTTGTGACTTTAAACGGCTTAGGATATTTTTATCCCCGGGGAGAAAAGGTAATCGATTCCGTTTACATGGCAGTTATAAAATATTTGCCTTATCTCTGGGGCAAAGCTTATGACCGCAGGAGAGTCGTTAAGGCTTTATCCCCTTACCGTAGGTTTATACACAGGCTTACATTTGGAAAGCTAGATACTTTAATTAAGAATGAAGGAGTGAGCTGCTTTGTTGCTACGCAGGCTTTTCCCTGCGGTTTAATAGCCGATTTTAAGGAAAGGACAGGGCTTAAAATTCCTCTGGTGGGTATTGTTACCGACTACCATCCACATAGATTTTGGGTGCATCATTTAGTTGACAGGTATGTTGTTGCTTGCGAACAGGCAAAAGAAGTATTAATAAAAGAAGGGGTAAGCCCTGAGAAGATAAAAGTTTTAGGTATTCCGATTTCAGTCAAGTTTTTGGCTTCTTACCCTAGAGGTGAAGTTGCTCAGGAGTTGGGTTTCAGGAGTGACCTTGCTTCAGTATTGATTATGGGCGGAGGGCTGGGCCTTGGACCGATAAAACATATTGCCAGAAAATTGGATACACTTAAGTCCAGTTTTCAAATAGTAACAGTTTGTGGCAGGAATAAAACCTTGTATGAATGGTTTGTTAATAATAGTAAAAGTTTCAAAAAACCTATTTTTACTTTCGCCTACACCGAGCATATCCACAAAATAATGGATTTTTCAGATATAATAATAACCAAAGGGGGAGGTATAACTATCTCTGAAAGTTTAGCTAAAGGGCTTTCTATTATCGTGGCTAATTCTATTCCCGGCCAGGAAGAGAAGAATGTGGAATATCTTTCAAAGATACAAGCTGTGGTCAGTGCTAAAAAAATCGGAGATGTAGCCAGCCTTGTTGAAGAATTGTTGAATGATAAAAAAAGGATGTATGCACTGAGGGAACGCGCGAAAGAAAATTCTTTCATAGATTCTTCTTTGCGCATAGTGGATTTGATTTCAGAGTTAATGCATTGATGTATTATCTTTTTATTTTAGGAAATATAGTGACTGCAATTCTTGGAAGGCGCCTGAGCTATTTTATCGCCAGGCAGCTTGCCTTTTTGCAATATTATTTTTCTCATAAGGATAGGAGGGTTGTGATTTATAATCTTGCCCCTATCGTTAAGGATAAAAGCAAGATAAAAAAATACGCTAAAGAAGTGTTTGTTAATTTTTCTTATTACCTGGTTGATTTTTTCAGGTATTCCAAGATTGATAAGGAATTTATAGATAAGTATGTCCGGATAAAGGGCATAGAAAATGTTAATCGGGCTGCTGAAGCCGGCAAAGGAATTATCGCTCTTACCGCTCATTTAGGCAACTATGAATTGGCCGGGGCAGTAACCTCACTGTTGGGGTATAAGCTTTCTGCGGTAGCTCTGCCGCATAAAGATCGCAGGGTCAATGAGTTCTTTGACTCCCGTAGAGAAATGGTGGGCATTAACGTTATACCTACGGGAACCAGTATCAGGGGGTGTTTTTCTGTATTGAAGAATAAAGGTATGCTGGCTCTTTTAGGCGATAAGGATTTTTCCGGCCACGGCATACAGCTTGAGCTTTTTTCCCGGCAGGCCCTGATTCCCAGGGGAGCGGCCTTCTTTGCTTTAAGGACCGGAGCCGAAATAATTCCTTCTTTTTTTATAAGGAGGCAGGAGAAATTTTATGACCTTATATTTGAAGAACCAATAAAGGTGAGGGGTAACAATTTAAATGAAGAAGAGATTACAAAAAGTTATGCCCGTGTTTTAGAGAGGTATTTAAAAGAATATCCCGGGCAGTGGTATATGTTTAGTAAATACTGGTTTCCTAACGCAGATGGTCATAAATGAAAGATTACAGATGAACACAGAATGATGTCCGTGTTAATCTACGGTGTCTAATCTGCGATCATCAGTGTATAGGAGCGAAGCGACGAATGAAGATTTGGGTCATAATTCCAGCGTATAATGAAAGTCAGGAACTTGCAAGAGTCCTGGATGAGCTTAAGCAGGAAAATCTTTCTGTGCTGGTGGTAGATGACGGTTCAGAAGATGATACTTACCAGATTGCTACAGACAAAGCCGATCATGCTATAAAGAACGAAAAGAATCTTGGTAAGGGGATGTCTTTAAAAAAGGGAATCAAATATTTGTTGAAGAATGCTGATTTTGATTATGTTTTTACAATGGATGCTGACGGCCAACATAGCCCTTTTGATGTCAAACAATTTCTTTTCCAGGCTCAACAGGGAGAAAACTTTGTTGTGGGGAATCGTATGAACGATCCTTCGGGAATGCCGAAGCTAAGAGTTTTTATTAATAATCTGATGTCCTGGGTAATATCTCATCAAGCGCATCAGAAGATTCCCGATACTCAATGTGGTTTTCGTTTGATAAGAAGAGATGTCCTGGAGCGTATCCAAATTAATGCGAATAAGTTTGAAATAGAATCCGAGATTATCATTAAAGCTTCCCGGCTTGGAATCAAAATTAAAAGTATCCCCGTTAAGAGTATCTACTTCAAGAACAGGGAAAGTAAAATCCGCCCCTTTGTGGATACTGTGAGGTTTGTAAGATTTATGTTTCGACTAAGAAATGAAAAAAGCCGGACGATATAAAGACCGCCAGGAAATGGTTTCCAGGCAAATTCTCTGCCGCCGGATAAAAGACAGTGCAGTTATAGATGCCTTCTTGGAAGTTCCCCGGCATCTATTTGTCCCTAACTCAGAAAGTAAAAATTCCTACTCTGACTCCCCTTTACCTATAGGCAGGGGCCAGACTATATCGCAGCCTTATATAGCTGCGCTTATGACGGAATCTTTAGGCCTTGCGCCGGGCCAAAAAGTTTTGGAGGTGGGGACTGGCAGTGGTTATCAAGCAGCTATACTTGCTTGTTTGGGGGCACAAGTTTATAGTATAGAGAGGTACGCTTTTTTGGCTAAGGCAGCTGAAAATAGGCTGCTTTCCTTAGGCTGTAAAGTGAAAATTAAAATTGGAGATGGTTCAGAAGGCTGGCAGCAGGAAGCGCCGTTTGACAGGATAATTGTTACTGCGGCTATGCCGGCTTTGCCGCAAGCGTTATTGGACCAATTAACTTTAGGCGGCAGGCTCGTTGTGCCGCTGGAAGCTGAATCAGGAGGCCAAGAGTTGATTTTAGCCGAGAAAATAAGCCCAAAGGAAATTAAGAAAAAACGACTTTGTGCATGCATATTCGTTCCTTTAATAGGCAGATATGGATATAAAGAATAATACTATAGCATTATTATCGTCAATTTTTTCGAAAGAAATAACCTTAATGGTTATTGCGGCTCTGCCTGTTTTTGAACTCAGATTGGCTATTCCCCTGGCAATATTCCAGTTTGGTTTTTCTTTTTCTAAGGCTTATTGCCTGGCTGTAGCCGGGAATTTCTTACCGGTTTTACCGCTGCTTTTATTTTTTCGTTATTTTTTCCACCGTTTGGAAAATGTTAAAGTGGTGGGGAAATTTTTTTCATGGTGGTTTAAGAGAGTTGAAAAAAAATCCAAAGTAGTAGAGCGTTTGGGATTTTGGGGGCTGGTATTCTTTGTCGCGATACCGCTGCCGGTTACAGGAGCCTGGACAGGGACTGTGGCAGCGACTCTCTTTGAAATCAAGCTGAGAAAAGCCCTTTTAGCTATTTTTATCGGGATAGCAATAGCCGGACTTCTTGTCAGTTTGATTACAGCCGCAGCCCTGGGGTTATTTGCTGGATGTAAAGTTAGCCTTTAGGTTTAAGTTTGAAAAATGCCAAAGCTTAATTTTTTTCTTGACAAAAAAAGTGGGGGTTATAAAATAAACGCGTTTTAGGACAAGGGTGTCCTTTCTAAAGAAAGGGACGCTCTTTTTTTTTGAATATATGAAGATAATAGAAACAAATACATTACTCCAGGCTTTAGGAGTCAAGATCACACGGTTAAAAATTCTGGCTCCGGCTATAGCCAAAAAAGCATCTCCTGGCCAGTTCATAGCTTTGATGGTAAGCGAGAACGGCGAAAGGATACCTCTGACTATAGTAGAAAGCGATATTGAGAAAGGCACTATAACCCTGATTGTTCAGGAAATTGGATTAAGTACTAAACTCTTAGGGGCTATGAAAGAGGGTGAGAGCCTGTATTCACTGGTGGGCCCTTTAGGCCATGCCACTGAAATAAAAAATTACGGTAAGATTATTGTAATAGGGGGAGGCGTAGGTATAGCCGAGATTTATCCCGTGGCCAGAGGCTTTAAGGCCGCCGGTAATAGAGTCGAGGCCATTTTAGGCGCCCGGACAAAAGACTTGCTTATATTGGAAGGCGAATTACGTAAAGTTTCTGATGACGTAAAAATAGCAACCGATGACGGTTCGTACGGACGAAAAGGATTCGTCACAGATATCTTAAAAGAAGCATTTACTCAGCACCCAGCCTCCAGTGCCGAATATGGATTAGTTTATGCAGTAGGGCCTATTCCGATGATGAAGGCCGTAAGCTCGGTAACCAAAGGCTTTGGCGTAAAAACCCTGGTTTCATTAAATGCTCTTATGGTAGATGCAACCGGAATGTGCGGCGGCTGCAGGGTTACTGTCGGCGGTAAAGTTAAATTTACCTGTGTTGACGGTCCGGAATTCGACGCGCAAGGTGTTGATTGGGAAGAATTGGAGAAGCGGAACAGGGTTTATGAAGACAAAGAAAAACATATCTGTAAACTAAAAAATATTAAATGAATAAAGAACCGGTAAAAGTAAAAGAAGTAGAAGCTATCCAGAGGGTTAGCGGCTTTAAGGAAGTAGTTCTAGGCTACACCGAGAAAGAAGCTTTAGCAGAAGCTTCACGCTGTCTTCAGTGTAAAAATCCTGTATGTAGTTCAGGTTGTCCTGTGGGTATTGATATCAAAGCTTTTATAGGGCAGATAATAAACAAGGATTACGAGGGGGCATATTCTACTATTCGTCAGAAAAGCAACTTTCCTTCTATCTGCGGCAGGGTTTGTCCGGCCGAATACCAATGCCGTAAAGCTTGTATTCTTACTAAGAAAGGTTCTCCTTTTGCTAGTCAAAGCGCTATAAACATTCATTTTCTTGAACGTTTTATAGGTGACTGGGGTTCTAAAAATAGCACGAAGATATCCGCCAACCGCCAACCGCTAATTGCCAACCGTAAAGTGGCAGTAGTAGGTTCTGGCCCTGCGGGTTTGTGTGCGGCCGGGGAATTGGCACGAGGCGGGCTCAAGGTTGTTATTTTCGAAGGTTTGCATAAACCGGGAGGTGTTTTGCGATATGGCATACCACCGTTTAGGCTGCCCAGGGATATTTTGGATTTTGAAATAGGCCAGCTCAGAGAGCTTGGTGTTGAAATGGTTACTAATTTTATTATTGGAAAGACTTTAAGTTTGCAGGAACTTTTCAAAGAAGGATTTGAAGCCGTTTTTTTAGGCCTTGGTGCCGGAATACCGTCTTTTTTAGGAATTCCGGGAGAAAATCTTTGCAATATCTATTCTGCTAACGAATTTCTTACAAGGGTCAATTTAATGTCAGCCTATAAATTTCCCGAATTCCATACTCCGGTGACTGTAGGAAAAAAAATGGTTGTCATAGGAGGAGGCAATACCGCCATGGATGCTGCCCGGGTAGCAATCAGGCTCCAGAAGATGAATGATATACCAGGCGATACCACAATTTTTTACCGGCGCACGGAAATTGAGATGCCGGCTCGCAGGCTCGAAATAGAACACGCTAAAGAGGAAGGTATTAAAATCAAAGTTTTAACCCAGCCGCTTAGCTTCAGCGGCAGCAAGGCTGGCTGTGTAGAGAAAATTAAATCTCTTGAATGCAGGCTGGGTGAGCCGGATTCTTCCGGCCGGCGCCGGCCGATTCCTATTGAAGGAAGTGAGTTTGTAAACGATTGCGATGCTGCAATTGTTGCCGTTGGCCTGGGCGCCAATAAAATATTAACCAGTGTGACTCCGGAACTAAAAACCGACAAATACGGTGATGTCACCGTAGATTCTGAAACTATGGAAACTTCAATAAAGGGGGTTTTTGCCGGGGGTGATATTGTAGGCGGAGAAGGGACCGTGATTGAAGCTATGGGTATGGCAAAAAAAGCGGCCAAAAGTATCATTGAAAGTCTTTCTAAGAAAGGTAAATAAAAGGGGGGCTATGAACAAAAAAAATGACTACATACAAAAAGTTATTGACATTGCTTTAAAACGCAATCACGGCGAGCCGGAATTTCATCAAGCAGCAGCCGAAGTATTGGAGTCTTTGCGGCCGGTTATAGAAAAACATCCGGAATTTGAAAAAAATGCTATCCTGGAAAGAATAATAGAACCTGAGCGCCAGATAGCTTTTCGTGTTCCTTGGCAGGATGATAGCGGCAGGATACATATTAACAGGGGTTTTCGTATCCAGTTTAACTCAGCTCTCGGGCCTTACAAGGGTGGAATACGTTTTCACCCTTCGGTTTATTCCGGGATAATAAAGTTTTTGGGATTTGAACAAATATTCAAGAATTCTCTGACTGGCCTGATGATGGGTGGGGCAAAGGGGGGCTCTGATTTTGACCCTAAGGGTAAATCTGATTCCGAAGTCATGAGATTCTGCCAAAGTTTTATGAATGAGCTCTACCGTTACATAGGCGCTGATACCGATGTTCCAGCCGGCGACATAGGAGTGGGCGGGCGTGAGGTCGGGTATATGTTTGGACAGTGGAAAAAGCTCACTAAACTTTTTAACGGGATACTTACCGGCAAAGGCCTTGATTTTGGCGGTTCTCTTGCCCGGACAGAAGCTACTGGTTATGGCTGTGTTTATTTTTGCGAAGAAATGCTGAAAGATCGTAAAGAGTCGTTTGCCGGAAAAACCGTGGTAATATCCGGCTCCGGAAATGTGGCTATCTATGCTCATGAAAAAGCTACACAACTGGGGGCAAAGGTTGTGGCCATGTCTGATTCTAACGGAGTCATATACGATAAACACGGCGTAAATTTAGAAACTGTTAAATGCATTAAAGAAGTCGAAAGAAAGCGCATAAAGGTATGTTCTGAACACCACTCTACAACGAAATATATTGAAGGCTGTTCAAACATCTGGAATATTGAATGCGATATAGCCTTGCCTTGCGCAACTCAAAACGAGTTGGATGAAAAGGGGGCAAAAGAGTTAGTCAAAAACGGTTGTATAGCTGTGGCTGAAGGTGCAAATATGCCTTCTACTCCGGAAGCAGTTAAAATTTTCCTTAAGAGCGGTATTTGCTATGGCCCGGGAAAAGCCGCCAATGCCGGCGGAGTGGCTACATCCGGTTTGGAAATGGCTCAGAATTCACAGCGTTTATCTTGGACATTTGAAGAGGTAGATAAGAAGTTGCATCAGATTATGGTGGATATCTACAAATCCGTTAAGCAGGCCGCCGAAGAATACAAGACGCCGGGAAACCTTGTCAATGGCGCAAATATAGCCGGTTTTATGAAAGTAGCCCGGGCTATGATGGCTCAAGGCCTGGTTTAGGCTACAACTTTTAAACTGAAAAATTCTCCGCTCAGACTGCTATTCTTTGATAGCAGTTTGAGCGGATTACTATTTAGGTCTTTAAGGAGGATAGTGTAAACTATTATTCGCAAATTGACAGATAAATAAAAACGGCATATCCTCAAAAGGTAGTGTTTACCAAATACTAACCTTTTAACTAGGAGGACATGCCGTGACTAGACCAGTTAATTTCTC
>JAQUWY010000016.1 GCA_028692655.1 Candidatus Omnitrophota bacterium
AGATGTGACTCTTAAGCGCCTTTATCTGGAATATATGGGCGGTGTATTAAAGAATGCGGGTAAAAAATATATAGTCGACCCTAAGCAGGAAGGGATATTGCCGCTACTTAATTTAGGAAATGAAAAATAAAAATACGCTTTTACTGATTGCCGGATTAGCCCTGATTTTTATTGCCTTTGGTAACCCTTTTTATATTGTGGAAGAAGGCAGGCAGGTAGTGCTTACTCTCTGGGGCAAGCCAAGAGGAGAGCCAATTACCAAAGCCGGATTGAAACTAAAGCTACCTTTTTTCGAGAAAGTAAATATATTTGACAAACGCATTTTAGAATGGGACGGCTATCCCAGCCAGATTCCGACAAAAGATAAAAAGTATATCTGGGTAGACACGACAGCTCGTTGGAAAATAAAAGACGCCTTAGCTTTCTTTAAATCCGTTTCCAACGAGCGAGGCGCTCACGCCATCCTTGACGGCATAATTGATGCTGCTGTAAGAGATGCCGTAACCTCTCAAAATTTGATTGAGCTGGTGCGTTCTTCAGACCGTATTGCCGAACAGAGAGAGGAATTAAGAAAAGAAGAAGAGTTTATCGGAGAGGGGGCTCTTGAAATAGTAAAGATGGGCAGAGATAGAATACAGCAGGAAGTAATACAAAAAGCCCGGGAAGATTTAGGCCCAAGATATGGAATAGAGCTTATTGACGTAAGAGTCAAAAGAGTTAATTATGTCGAAGAGGTACGCCTCAAAGTATATGAACGTATGATTGCTGAGCGCCGCCGGGCAGCCGAGAAATACCGTTCTGAAGGAAGAGGAGTAAGAGCGGAGATCGAAGGCCGCACCGAAAAAGAACTAAAATCTATACTTTCCGAAGCTTACAAAGAATCCCAGGGTATCAAAGGCCAGGCTGATGCTGAATCCGCCCGGATTTATGCCGAAGCTTACAACAATGACCCGGAATTGTTTTCTTTTATTAAGACACTGCAAACTTATGGTGACACTATTAATCAGGATACAACCCTTATTTTGACAACTGATGGCGACTATTTTAAATATCTTACCCTGTCTGAAGAAAAATAAACGAGAAAGAAGTTCTAGAATATGAATTCAGCCATTCTTTTAATATCTTGCTCTGACCAGAAAGGAATTACCGCAGCTATTGCTGACTTTATTTATAAAAATGGCGGCAATATTGAACATGCTGACCAGCATATAGACTACCAAACTAATACTTTCTTTATGAGAGTCCAATGGTCACTCGGAGATTTTAAAATTCCGGGTGATAGCATAAAGGACAGCTTTTTGCCTTTAGCAGAAAATTTCTCAATGGCATGGTCTCTGCATTTTGATAGTGACAGGCCGAGAGTAGCCATATTTGTTTCCCGTCATACACATTGCCTTCAAGAGATACTTATTAAACATAGCCAAAATTATTTGCCTTGCGAGATCCCTCTTATTGTCAGCAATCATTCTGATGCTTCCAGAAATGCCAAAGAATTTAATATTCCTTTTTATGAATATTCCAAAAATCCAAAAAATAAAATAGAAGTTGAAAAAAAAGAAATGGAGCTTCTCCGGAGAGAAAAGATTGAGCTAATCGTTCTAGCCCGTTATTCACAGATCTTAACCGGGCAATTTGTTGGAGCATACCCGAATAGAATAATTAATATACACCATTCGTTTCTACCGGCATTCATCGGTAGTAATCCTTATGGACAAGCCTGGAGCCGGGGGGTGAAGATTATAGGAGCTACCAGCCATTATGTAACTGAACAGCTGGACGCCGGGCCGATAATCGAACAAGACACTGCAAGGGTTTGGCATAGAAATACCCTCGATGACCTTAAGCGGGAAGGCCAGGATTTAGAAAGAACAGTCTTAAGCAGGGCTTTGCGTTTACACCTGGAGAGGAAGATACTGACATATAATAATAAAACTGTTGTATTTGATTAATTCTTTGACTATAGAAACCCTTAAATACACTTAGCAGCTAAATTATCATTTGCTAGGTTAGATAGTTTATGATACACTATTTTTCTTTTTTCTTAAGGAGGAATGATGAAATATAAGCTTAGGTTTTTGGTTTTATCCACTTTTTTTGTCATGTTTATCTCTGGTTGTACTTCCAGCCAGCCTCAAGGCGAAAAGATAGTAATTTGGCACTGGATGAATGACAGAAAAGCCTCCCTGGAGGAATTAGCCCTGCGTTATATGGAAGAAACCGGAGTCCCGATTGAATTCAAGCTTTTTTCCCCTCCTGATATATATTCCCAAAAAGTTATTGCTGCTGCCCGAGCCGGAAGACTGCCGGATATATTTGGCATTCTGGGAGAAAAAAAGACTTTGGCTTCATTTATAAGAGCAGGGTATATTTTAGACCTGACCAGCTATATGGCTCAAGATAAAGAAACCTGGAAAAAGAGTTTTTATTCTCAGGCTTTGGAAGTAGTAAGCTTTGACAAAAACAACATCTATGGGGTTGAGCCCGGTGTATGGGGCGTACCTATTGATATTACGGTTATGGAGTTTCTGTACAACAGGGATCTTTTTAAAAAAGCCGGATTAGATCCCGAGAAAGCACCCGTAACCTTCGATGAATTTATTGATTACGCTAAAACAATAAAAAAAACCTGCGGCGTTGACGGATTTGTTTGCGGTTGGGGCGAAGGGTGGCTCCTTAATGCTTTAGCAACCGAATGGGCTATTAATATTATGGGGGAGAGAAAGTTCTTAGCCACGATAAACGGAGATGTATCCTATACAGATCCTCAATGGATAGAGGTTTTCTCTCTTTTTAAAAAGATGAAAGATTCCGGCATCCTGGCTTCTGATATTACTACTATGATAAATAAAGAAGCTGAAGATGCTTTTTCTAAGGGTAAGGCCGGTTTTTCTTTCAATGGCAGTTGGTCAATAAACGTATATAGCCAGCTTTCTTCAGGGCTTGATTATGCTTTTTTTTCTTTACCAAAAGTTTCATCTGCTTATCCTGTAAAAATATGGGGCGGAGCTGGTTCCTCATTTATGGTAAACGCTAACTCTCCTGCCAAAGAAAAGGCAGTAGCGTTTTTAAAGTGGCTTACTGAAAAAAACCAACAGGAATTCCTGGCAAAAGAAACAAACAACCTTCCGTCTATAAAGAATTGCCAGAAAAACCTTCCTAAGCTTTTAGCAGGCTTAACCAAGGATTTAGGTATTCTTACGCATCCTAATATTTGGCCATATAATGAAAATTCAAGAGTTCTTGAAATAATGAATAAAGGCTTGCAGCAGGTAGTTATGGGAATAAAAACTCCTGAAGAAATAGCTAAAGAAATTCAGGATGTAAAAGAAAGAGTCTCGAAACGATGAAGAAAGAATCTATCAGAGAAAGGTCAGTTAACTTTTCTTTTGTTTTGCCGGCTTTGTTAATATTTTCCATATTTTACATTTACCCTTTTTTTTATTCTTTTATTTTAAGTTTCCAGCAGGGAGACGGAATTTACTTCTCGAAATTTGTCGGACTTGCAAATTTTAAAGAAATTATTTTTTATGATAAAGACTTCCGTCACTCCCTTTATAACGGTTTTTTTATTACATTTTGGGCACTGACTTTTCAGAATATTCTGGCTTTTGTTTTAGCTTTGGGTGTCGATAAAGCAATTAAAACCGGAAAAATTTACCGGGTTATATTTTTTATCCTGCCGGTTCTATCGGAAATTATTATCGGGTTGCTTATGAGAGAGATACTTATTTCAAACCCGGGAATTTTAAACCAATGGTTATCTAAAATAGGTTTGGGTTCCTTCACGCATGACTGGCTGGGTAAGGACACCGTTCTTTTAACCACAGCGCTTGTGCATTGCTGGAAAGGGTTTGGCTGGGCTTTTGTGCTGCTGTTGGCGGGTTTACAGACAATACCTGAGCAATTATATGAAGCTGCGAGGATTGATGGGGCTGGCTATATCCAGAGTTTTTTCAAAATCACCCTGCCTTTATTAATGCCTGTGGTATCAATGGTGATTGTTCTTACTATGCTGGGAACCATGCAGGCTTTTGCTATGATTCTGGCCTTGACTAGAGGAGCCGGAGGGCTAACAGAGGTGCCGGTTATGCGTATCTATAACCATCTGCGGGGAAGTCAGGTTGGGCTTGCCTGCGCCGAGGGGATAGTCCTGGGTGTAATACTTGTTTCTTTTTCTTTGCTTATGTTTTATGTTTCTAAGTGGATAAGGAGGCATTGGGGTGTATTACCAAACTAAAAAAATCATAACCCTTATCATTCTGCACACTTTCCTTATAAGTGTAGCTCTAAGCTGTGTTGGGCCGCTGATCTGGATGTTGAATGCTTCCTTTAAAACAGAAGCTGAATTCAGAAGTGATTCCGGCTTAAAGCCCGCCGCGGGATTCAATTTAGAAAATTATAAAACTGCCCTATTTGAAGGTAAACTTGGTTTTTATTTTCTTAATAGTGTTTTCTACACCTTCATAACTGTTTTCTCCATAGTAATAATATCTTCTTTAGCTGCATTTGCTTTTTCCAGATTAAACTTTCCCGGTAAGGATATCATATTTTTCATGTTCTTAACTGCAATGATGATACCGCTTCCGGCAGGATTTGTTCCGGTGTATATATTGTTGAACAAACTTCACTTGGTAAACCGCATAGGATATGTCTTGGCGATGTCAAATATGGGTTTGTCTTTAAGTATTTACCTTCTTAAAACTTTTTTTGATCAATTACCGCGTGATTTAGAAGACGCCGCCCGGATCGACGGGTGCAACAAGCTTCAAATATGGTGGAATGTTGCTCTTCCTTTAGTTGCTCCGGCTTTAGCAGTCGTTATTATCTTTAACGCTTTGAATGTCTGGAATGAATTTGTCTTGGCATCATTGATGTTTACGGAAGATAAACTTATGCCTTTGCAGGTAGGGCTTATGGAATTTTATAACCGTAACATCATACAGCACACTCTGCTTATGGCCTCATTAGCAATAGCGGCGTTACCAATAATATTATTATACCTAAAAATGCAGCGGCAGATAATAAAAGGCATAACTGCCGGTTCTATGGTCGGATGAAAAACAAAATAATTTACTTATCATTTTTAGCCTTGATTTTATCCCTGGTATGTGATTTTGGGCAGCAGTGCTGTTTCGCTCAGGAAAGTTCGGAATATGTAAATAAAGGCTGGGCTGTCTTAGGAAAAAGAGACTTTACGCAGGTATATGAAATAACTGACGCCTGTATACAAGAATTTTCCCAAGAAGCTGACGCAATAGCTTTAAAACTTTCCCAGTTTCCTTCCAAGGGAGAAGAAGATGCTTTTAGGGCCATGAATGATGTTGCTACCTGTTATTTCATTAAGGGTGAAGCTTTAATGCGCGACGGGAAAACTGAAAAAGCTAAAGATATTTTTAGAGAGGTTAGTACACGATACCCCTGGGCTCAAGCTTTTGATCCCAGAGGCTGGTATTGGTCAATAAAAGAAAAAGCTGACATTACACTGCATAAGTTAGAAACCGGAAAAGTTGTTGAAGATGACCAGCAGGACGCCGGGCCTATTACCCGGGTAGAACTTTATGATGAAGGAACGGAGTTTCCGGTCGATTATTCAAAATACGGCACTTTTACCGGCTTAGGCACTAGAAGCTACGCGTATACTATTAATGATCCCATTGGCCTGTCCAAGGCTGTCGGCGAAGGGATTTATCCGAATACAACCTCTATTAAATTTGATCCGGTATATGTAAAGATTAAAAAAAACTTGGCAAAAATTGACCACTGGCAGATTCTTAACAGCAGAGACCTTAATACTGCTTTTTACAAGTGGAATCTTGCCCCAGAACCGGCGGGTGTAAGGCAATTCCATATTGCCGAAATACTTGAGAGAAGCGGCTTAACGAAATCTGCAATCAAAGCTTACTATGCTATAGTTGTAAACTTTCCTAATAGCTACGGCTGGACATATTGGCATACTCCTTGGTATGTTGGAAAAGTTGCTATTTATAGAGTGAAATATTTAATCAAGCAGCATCCCGAACTTGGCTTAAAACTTGAAAACGCAAAAATCCAAGTTATCAACGGTTATGATAACGATATACGTAATGACATATACGTGGTTAACCCTGGACGTTTAACCACTATTCCTTTCTGGGACAGAAAATCTGTTTCTAAATGCGGCGGACCAAGGCGTAAGCTGGGGAATATAATAAAAACCCGCGGAAATGAATTTAAACTGGTAAAATACGAGTCGGGAGACTGGCAAATGCTTGTCAAAGACAAACCCTTTATTATCAAAGCCATAACCTATGGGCCTACGGCAGTAGGGGAATCTCCTGATGACGGAAGCATGCAGAATTGGACTATTGAAGACTTAAATGCCAACGGCATCGTTGATGCTCCTTATGAAAGTTGGGTAGACAGCAATAAAAACAATACCCAAGATTCCCAAGAAAAAGTCATAGGAGATTTTGCCTTAATGAAAGAAATGGGTGTTAATGCTATACGCCTTTATCACCAGCCATTTGACCTGGACAAAAAAATTCTTAGGCAAATGTATGAAAAATATGGTATATATGTATTACTGGGCGATTTTTTAGGCAAATATACTTTGGGCAGTAAAGCTGATTGGGAAAGCGGTACAGATTATGATAATCCGCAGCATCAAAAGAACATGCTTGAAAGTATAGAAAAAATGGTTTTAGAATTTCGTGACGAACCCTATGTGTTAGCATGGCTGATTGGAAACGAAAACGTTTATGGCCTAGGCTGCAACGCTGACAAAAAGCCAGAAAGTTTTTTCAAATTTGTCAATACAGTCGCAAAATTTATAAAAGAATTAGACCCAAAACAGCGTCCCGTCGCTGTTGTTTCTGGAGACTGCCTGCACCTTGATGTTTTTGCAAATAATTGTCCCGAGGTGGATATATTCGGGACCAACGTATACAGGGGCAGTTACGGTTTTCTAGACCTTTGGGATGAAGTTAGGCGTATTGCTGATAAACCAGCAATGATTACCGAATACGGCGCACCGTCTTACGCCAAAGGATATTCCCAAGAAGAAGGCCAAGATTATCAGTCAGATTATCACAAGGCCTGCTGGGAAGATATCATTTGTAATTCGACCGGCTATGGCGCCGGCAATGCCATAGGCGGCATTGCCTTTGAATGGTTGGATGAATGGTGGAAAGCATACGAACCAGCTTATCATGACAGAAAAGGCCTTTTTAGCGGGCCTTTTTTAGACGGTTATATGCATGAAGAATGGCTGGGGATATGCAGTCAGGGTGATGGTTCCAAATCTCCTTATTTACGACAGTTGAAAAAAGCTTATTATACGTATAAGGACCTTTGGAATGAAAAATGCAAAGGTGAGGCAGTAAGTAATTAGAAGGAGGTAACAGAGATGTTTAGAAGATTGTTTTTAAGCGTTATGTGTTTCGTATTCGCCTTTTGCCTGTTCCAAGGCATAGGCAAAAGTGCTGAATTAGACCAAACTGAAGATTTTTACATCTATTTCGATAAAAATTCACCCTTGAATCATTACATTCCCAGCGGCTGGATGGGTGATTATAATGATATAAGGTTCAACGACCAAGCTACTGAAGAGTATTTTTCGGGAGCTACGTCAATGAAAATAACTTATTCTGCCAAACAGTCTCAAGGACAAGGGTGGACTGGGATATACTGGCAGTCAGCTCAAAACAACTGGGGCGAAAAAAATACCGGTTTTGATTTAAACGGCTTTAACAAACTGGCGTTTAAGGCCAAAGGAGCAAAAGGCGGAGAAGTCATAACCAAAATCAAAGTCGGCGGCATAACAAAGAATGCTGTTACAGGAGAAGACGTTACTTATCCTGATACTGTAGATGTAGAAATTGGGCCAATCAGGCTTACTAATGAATGGCAGGATTATTACATAAACTTGGTTGACCGCGATTTAACCAACGTTAATGGAGGATTAGCAATAATTTTCAACGCTGACCAGGCCGGAGGCGAACAGACTATTTATTTCGATGAAATACGTTTCGTCAATGATCCTGAACTTAAAAAAGAAACCGGCGGATTAAATTTTCCTTTCTATGTATATGCCGATAGCAGCTCTCTGGATAATCATTTCATTCCCAGCGGCTGGATGCCGGCGACTGCCGCTCGTGATTTAAAAATCAATGCTAACTGGAAAAACTATGCTTTTAGTGGTGACAGCTGTATTCGTATTGAATACAAAAATAATTCCGGAACACGTTGGGCCGGAATTTATTGGCAGAATCCCGCTAACAACTGGGGAAGCATCCCCGATGCAGGTTACGATCTGCAGGGCGCTAAAAAACTTACCTTCTGGGCCAGAGGCGATCAGGGAGGAGAAGTGATAAACGAATTCAAAATCGGAGGTATATCCAGCGGGGAATACATCGACTCAGACAGCGCTACCGTCGGCCCGATACAATTGGCAAAAGAGTGGAAGAAATACGAGATAGACTTGACCGGCAAAGACCTTTCTTACATCATAGGCGGTTTTGCCTGGGCTACAAGCATCGATGTCAACAACCCTGAAGGCATAGTATTCTATCTTGATGAAATCAGTTATGAAAAATAGAAGCTGACCGGAAAAGTTCAAGCTACTTTTGCCGCAGTATATTTAGCCGCGGTAAGAGTAGCTTGACTCGGTTTTATCTAAAAAATCAAAAAATGAATATTAAAGAAATTTTTAACAAAAACAAAAATAAGATTTTAAAAGTAGCAATATTTTTTGCTGTTTTTATAGCGGGATTTCTTTTGTCTTATTTACCTTATACGCAAAAAACCAAGGGTTTAATCGCTGAACAAAAAAACCTTTCCGGCGAGAATAAGAAACTCTCCCAGGAACTATCGCTTTGCAAAGGCGATTTAACCGACTGCCAAGCACGTTATGTAAGGAAGATAGATATCCAAAGCAATTCCGAAGGCGGGTTCACTCTTTATTTACGCGGAAAACCCTTTCTAATCAGGGGCGTAGGGTACAACCCCATACCTATTGGAAAAGGATATGACTATAACTTTTTTTCCGACAAAAATAAGCCTTGGCTTATTGACGGCCAGCTTATGAAAGAAGCAGGAATTAATTGTATTAGGATATATTCTGCGGGTAGTGACATTGAAGAAACTAAAGCTTTCATACGGGACATGTACGAAAAATTCGGCATCTACACATTAGTAAGTGATTGGTTAGGTTTATGGGATTACCCCCGCGCTAACTATTCCGATAAAGATTTTTGTGAAAAAACCAAAGAAAGGTTTCTTAGCGTAGTAAAAGCCCTGAAAGACGAGGAAGGGGTCTTAATGTGGATACTGGGCAATGAAAATAACTATACATTTTCCGGAAAGATTGGCTTTTGGACATCGCCTGAAATTGAAAGTTTAGGAGATCCTTGTGCAAAACAAATACGGCGTGCCGAAATATATTACTCTTTCGTAAACAGCTTAGCTAAAGATATTAAAGCTATCGACCCGGTTCATCCTGTAGCTCTCGGCAACGGTGAAGCGAATTTTCTTGATACAGCCGCTAAAGTTTCTCCGGATATAGACATTATAGCCGTAATTATTTACAGAGGTAAGAAATTCGGTAATCTTTTTTCTGCGGTACGCAACGCTTTTAATCGCCCTGTATTATTATCCGAATTCGGCTGTGATTCTTATGACGCTTACAAGAATCAAGAGAACCAGGATGTCCAAGCAGAATTTTTAATGTCGCAATGGAAAAATGTATACGAAAATACCACTCTTAGCGGCAACCTTAAGGGCAATGTTCTCGGAGGATGCCTTTTCGAATGGACTGATGAATGGTGGAAACACAACGAAGGTTATACTGAAGGCTGGAACACCCACGACACTGCAGCCGGTTGGTCTCACGGTTCTTATTTTTATGACATAAAAGCAAAAAACAACCTGAATATGAACGAAGAGTGGTTTGGAATTATATCAATAAGCGAAGAAAAAGAAAACGGAATAAATAAAAGATTGCCTAAAAAAGCTTATCACTCTTTAAGGGAGTTTTTTGATAATCTCAGCACTAACGGTGCTAATACAGAGTAAAGCCCTGGTATTTTAGACAAGATATGTTTTAAAAGTGTGGTTTTCAGCTTAACAGATAAAACAAGGCTTTATCATACGTTAATCCTGCCCGTAAAAAAGTAAAAGTAATTGTATTTTGACCTATATTGTTGTTTAAGTATTTCAGGATACGCGGCTATATGAAAAATTCCTGGACGTTAGCTTTGATTATATCTCTTCTTTTTCATATGGTTCTCGTTTTGAAAATTCCCCGTTCTTATGTATTCAAAAAAAAGAATCCTGCCGTTAAGCAAGACTTCAAGAAAGAGTTAAAGATGGAGCCGGATGAAATAGAAAAAATACACAAGAAGCAAGTCGTCCTGCCTGAAGAACCGCTGCCGCTGCCTTATGTAGAAAATATTGTCAATAAGCTGATAGACAACGACGCTTCTCCATCACTACAGAAAGAAGAAATTTCTCGGAAAGATATAAAAGAAATAATTTTTTCCGAAATGCCGGCAAACGATAAGGTTTTAAATAAAAATCCTGCTTATATGAGCTACTACAGGTCTGTGCGTGAAAAAATAAGGGCTAATGCTTATCAAAATTACAATAACCGTCAAAAAGGAGAAGTAGCCGTTAATTTTCTCCTTTTAAGTGACGGTTCATTGAAGGAAATAACTTTTGAGGAAGGCTCTTCTCCTGATAAAATTTTGAAAGAGATAGCTTACGTAAGCATAAGAAATTCTTCTCCCTTCCTTCCTTTTCCTTCCGAATTGGAGAAATATTCTCATCTCTGGTTTAGTATTTCAATTTGTTTTAAAAATAATTGACATTTATTACTGAAATTGCTATTCTATGACAAATAAGATGATAAGAAAGGCGGTATTTTCTGGTCAATTCTATCCTGAAGCTAGCCGGGATATTACAAAATTTATCGAATCCCTTGGTTATAGCCGTTCTTTAAAAATTTCCGCAAAGGGGATAATCCTTCCTCACGCCGGGTATGTTTATTCCGGAAAGGTAGCAGTATCTGCCGCCAGTAAAATCGCGGGTAGAAAAACAGTTCTTGCTTTGGGGCCGAATCATACCGGACTGGGATCTGAATTTTCCCTTTGGGCAAAGGGAGCATGGGAAACTCCTTGTGGCGATATAGCCATCGATGAAGGCCTGGCTAAAGCAATCCTTGCTAAAAATGGGCCGATTACCGAAGACTATTCTGCTCACACAAAAGAGCATTCTATCGAGGTCCAGTTGCCTATTTTAAAATATTTTCTTGGCGGCTTCAGCCTGGTGCCTATAGCTTGTGGCCTTGCGGTTCCGGGAAGATACAAAGAAGCTGCTTGGCAAATTTTTGAAGCTATAAAAGAACTTAAAAGCGATGTTCTCTTGCTTGCTTCTACTGACCTTACACATTACGAGCCTGACTCTATTGCTAGAAAAAAAGATAGTGCCGTAATTGAAGCAATAGTTAACTTAGATGAAAAGAAGCTGCTTGATAATGTCAAAACCATGAACATAACTATGTGTGGTTTAGCTCCAGTAGCAATATTAATAAGTTGTTTAAAGTTATTAGGCGCCCGAAAAGCCACCGTCGCAATGTATCAGACCAGCGGTGATGCTTTAGGCGACTACGACTCTGTCGTAGGGTACGCTGGCATTATAATTAAATAATTTCGTGCCGCTAAAAACATAAGAGGAGGTAGAGGGTTTTGAGCGAAGAAGCAAAGAAAAAACTTGATGAAAATTGGAAAAAACAGGTCGAAAAGGAAAAAAAACAAGCCGAGGAATCTAAAACCGGCTATTATAAACCCGATTTTTCTAATTATCTTTTGTCATTGGTTATGCAAGCTATGATTTTTCTAGGAAAAATCGAGAACCCCTTGACAAAAAAAGTAGAAAAAAACTATGATCAGGCGCGCATGCTTATCGACACCTTGGAAATGCTGCGTGAAAAAACAAAAAATAATTTAACCAAAGAAGAGGCAACTTTGCTTGAAGATTACCTATTCAACTTACGCATGGTTTATGTAGAGGAAAAAAAATGATTAATAAAGAAATTTTAGAAATCCTCGCATGTCCTGCTTGTAAAAAAAAGGTTATTTTTAAAAATGATGAAATTATTTGTTTGAACTGCTCCAGGGCTTATCCAATCAAAGACGGTATCCCAGTAATGCTCATAGAGGAGGCACGAAAATATGAAAACAAACAAAAAGGTTAAAATTTTAGTTATTCATGGGCCAAATCTTCATCTTTTAGGGAAAAGACAGCCGGATATATATGGAAAATTTACCCTTGAGGAAATCAATAAAGAGTTGAAACAAGAAGCAAAAAAATCCAAAATAGAGTTGCAAACTATCCAATCCAATTCTGAGGGCGATATAGTTGAGGCCATAACCAAAGGTTGCTATGATGTCCTGATTATAAATCCTGCAGCTTATACGCATACTTCTGTAGCCATACGTGATGCATTGCTGGGCGTGGAAAAACCGGCCATAGAAATACATCTGTCAAATATCTACAAACGAGAGGATTTCCGCAAAAAGTCTCTGGTTAGCGATGTGGTAATGGGCACTATCAGCGGTTTCGGAAAGACAAGCTACACATTAGCTTTAGAGGCGGCCATAAACTTCCTTCAAGAAAAACAAAAATAATGCGTTTTAAGTCCTTCCTGCAAGCCTTAACAAGAGCAAAATGCGATGGGTTGCTTATAACCAATCCCTTGAACATAGCTTACCTGACGGGTTTTACCAAAAGCCAGGGGTATCTTATTATTACCCGCGAAGGAAGGAAGATTTATTTTACTAATCCTATCTACAAAGATATAGCCAAAAGTTTTAAAGGTTGGGAGGTTATTGTTAAAAATCCGGGCAGTAATATTTTAGGCCTTGTCGCTAAAATAATAAAGAGAATGAGATTTACTAATTTAGGGTTTGAAGAAAAGAATATTTCTTACGCTAATTACCGCTTTCTTAGAGAGGCTTTTTCGCAGACAAACATAGAACTCAAGGCAACCGGGAATTTGGTAGAAATCTTAAGAATGGTTAAGACCCCCAAGGAACTCCGTTTTATCCGTAAATCAGCCCAAATAACTAAGGAAGCTCTATGCTTCATTGAAGAAACTTTCCATCCTGCTTTACGGGAAAAAGACCTTTCTCTGAATATAGATAGATTTTTGAGGCAGAAAGGCGATAACGAAACCGCCTTTAGCACAATTGTGGCCGCCGGCAGTAATACTGCTTTCGCTCACCATATTCCAACAGAATTAAAAATAGGGAGTAATTTTTTCCTAACTGATTTAGGCTCAAAATATTACGGATATTGCGCTGACTTGACAAGGGTGTTCTTTTGGGGTAAAATGCCCCTTCTTTTTAAAAAAATATACGCTACAGTACAAAAGGCTCAAGAATTAAGTTTAAAAAAGATAAAGGAAGGCGTAAAAGCTTCCGATATAGATAAAGCCGCAAGAAATTTTATCGAAAGAAAAGGTTGGGGGAAAAATTTTACCCACGGGCTAGGCCATGGAGTAGGCTTGGAAGTTCACGAATTACCAAGTTTAAGCCCCAAAAGTGACATTATTTTGAAAAAAGGCATGGTTGTAACTGTTGAACCGGCAATATATATAAAGGGTAAATTTGGCGTACGTTTAGAAAAAATGGTTTTAGTAAAAGAAAACAGCCAAGAGGTGTTGTAGTGGGAATGTCTATAGGAACTTTGAAGCCTTCAATGACGATAATTTATAACGGTGCGTTATATACTGTAGTAAATTGCGAACACGCCAAAATTGCTAGAGGGGCGGCTTTCTGCAGAGTAAAACTTAAAAATTTGAGAAATGCCCAAATCTTGGATTGCACGCTCAGGGATTCTGACAATGTAAACCAGGCTTTTATAGAAAAAAGGAAACTCCAATATCAGTATCGAGAAGGCACTCACTACCATTTCCTTGACCTGGAAACTTATGAAGATTTAATATTGAACGAATCAATAATACGAGAAAATTCCTGCTGGCTAAAAGATAATCTGGAATTAATCGGAATTTTCTTTGAAAATGAACTTGTAGACTTAGAGCTTCCGGCCTCTATAGAGCTTAAGATTATCGAAACCAATCCCGGTTTCCGCGGTGATACGGTAAAAGCCGGCAATAAGCCTGCCAAACTCGAAACAGGAATTGTGATATCAGTACCGTTATTTATAAATACTGGCGAAACTGTAAAAGTGGACACGCGGACAAAAACTTATTTAGGACGTGTGTAGCCTTTTAGAAAGCAATCCAAGAAAAGGGAGGGATTTATGGAACCGGATAAATTAAAAAAATTTATTAAGTTTATGGAGGAGAATAACCTTTCCGAACTTGAGATTGAAGAAGAAGGCAAACGTATACGGCTTAAAAAAAACACCTCCGAAATCATTCCGGTAACCGCCGCCCCTCAATCCCCGCCAAAAGAAGAGAAGCAAGAAAAAACTATTGAAATAAAATCACCTATGGTTGGAACCTTCTACAGAGCTCCTTCTCCGGGAGCAAAGCCTTATGTCGAGATAGGACAAATAATAAAATCCGGTGATGTAGTATGCATAGTTGAAGCAATGAAACTTATGAATGAGATAAAAGCTGAGTTTACCGGGCGTATCGTAAAGATTCCGGTTGAAAACGGCGAGCCCGTAGAATTCGGCCAATCTCTATTCATAATAGAACCGGTATAAAATAAACCAGGAAATTGAGCAATGTTTTCAAAAATATTAATAGCTAATCGAGGCGAAATAGCTATACGGATTATAAGAGCCTGCAAAGAGCTGGGTATAAAAACTGTTGCAGTTTATTCTGAGGCTGACAGGAACTCACTGCATCTGGAATTTGCGGATGAGGCAATTTGCATAGGCAAAGCTCGATCCGCTGACAGCTATCTTAATATCTCAAGCATTATAAGCGCCGCAGAAATAACTGACAGCGACGCGATACACCCGGGTTATGGATTTTTAGCAGAGAATTCCCACTTTGCTGAAGTGTGTGAATCCTGCGGTATTAAGTTCATCGGGCCTACTCCTGAAAATATACGTTTAATGGGAGATAAAATTAAAGCAAAAGAAACTATGCGTAAAGCCGGCTTGCCTCTCATACCCGGCAGCAGCGGAGGGATTAAATCCAAAGAAGAAGCTCTTAATTTAGCCAAACGCATGGGTTACCCTCTAATACTTAAGGCTAAGGCCGGCGGCGGAGGAAAGGGAATGCGAGTCTGTCATAGCGATGTGCGGCTCATAGGCGCTCTTTTAACTGCCCAATCAGAGGCCGAAGCCAATTTTGGAGATTCAGAAATTTATATTGAAAAATTTATAGAATCTCCTAGGCATATCGAAGTTCAGATTGTTGCTGATGGCTATGGTAACGTCATATATCTGGGAGAAAGGGATTGCAGTATTCAGAGGCGACATCAAAAAATAATCGAAGAAACCCCTTCGCCTGCTGTTGACGGCCGTTTGAGAAAAAAACTGGGTGAATTATGCGTTAAAGGGGTCAAGGCTATCAACTATTCAAGCGTGGGAACGATAGAATTTCTTTTAGATAAAAACGGCAATTTTTACTTTATGGAAATGAACACCAGGATACAAGTCGAACATCCTATAACTGAAGAGGTAACCGGCATAGACCTTCTCAAACTACAGATTCTTATAGCTGCCGGAGAAAAGCTGAAAATAAAGCAGGATGACATCTGCTTCCGGGGCGCATCCATAGAATGCCGCATAAACGCTGAAGACCCTGAGGATGGATTCCTTCCTTCTCCTGGAACAATAAATTTCTGCTATCTTCCGGGAGGCAATAACGTTAGAGTTGATACTCACATATATTCCGGATACAGGGTACCGTCTTATTATGACTCACTTTTGGCAAAAGTTATAACTAAAGCTGATACCCGGGCAGAAGCATTGAAAAAAATGGACAGGGCCCTGAGTGAATTCATTCTAGAGCCCATAAAAACAACGGCATCGTTTTGCCGGGAAGTCATAAATGACCCTGATTTCAAACGGGGTAAGTATCATACTGGTTTTCTAGAAAAGTTTTTATCTGCAAAAGAAGAATAAAAAGCCAAAAAATGTAAAAAGGAGGATGGTATGGGTTTTTTGACTGTTTTAATTTACATAGTTTTATCGCTTACTGTCGGGTCTCTTTTTGTCAGTTTATCTGCCGACACTCTGACAATTAATATTTTGTCCGAATATTTGCAAAAAGACCTTCTCCCGGATCCCTATCTCCGCTCGGGACTCTTTCTGACAGGAGCGATTTTAATACTTTTCTGTCTAAGATATATACAGGCTTCTATTGGGCGCTCCAAAAAAAATAAATCAATATCTTTTGAATCTTCCCAGGGACGCGTCAATATTACCCTTTTTGCAATTGAGGAGATGCTTAAAAAGATGTTAGAAGACCGAGAAGAAATTTCTCATGTCCGCATTAAAGTCTTTCTTAGAAAAAAATGGATTGAAGTAATGATAAAGGGTATTCTAACCTCAGAAGTTAATCTCGTAGATTTTACCAAGGAAATCCAAGATCGTATTACGGAAAAAATAAATACTCTGCTTGGTGAAGACAAGCAAGTTAAGGTAAATCTGGAAATAAGAAGAGTGAACATAGGCAATAAGGGTTCTCTCAGGGAAGATAGTGAACCTGAGGTTCCATTTAGAAACTACTAGTAGAATCGCAAGTAACATAAGGAGGTAAGTATAGCATGAAAATTGGTATTCTCACCGGCGGAGGCGATTGCCCGGGCTTAAATTCGGTTATACGAGCAGTAGTAAGAAAAGCTGCAAATGAAGGCCAGTCAGTAGTAGGTTTACGTTACGGCTGGAAAGGGTTATTAGAAAAAGATTGTGTATCGTTAGACTTGAGGTCTGTTTCGGGTATTCTTCCTAAGGGAGGTACTATCCTGGGTACTTCGCGCACCAATCCTTATAAAAAAGAAGGCGGGGTAGAATTGGCAAAAAAAAACTTTAGAGAGCTCGGCTTAGATGCTTTGGTGGCTATAGGCGGTGAAGATACCCTGGGAGTGGCTACTAAGCTTAGTACGGAAGGTTTAAATATAGTGGGAGTTCCCAAAACTATTGATAATGACTTAGGGGCAACTGATTTTACATTTGGCTTTGATACTTCCGTGAATATAGTCATGGAATGTATAGACCGCCTTCATACTACCGCCGAATCACATAATAGAATTATGGTGGTGGAAGTTATGGGGCGACATGCTGGTTGGATAGCTGCTTATGCCGGCATCGCCGGAGGGGCAGACTATATATTGATTCCGGAAATTCCGATTGAAATAGAAGAAGTTTGTGAATCAATAAAAAAACGCCACCAGCGCGGCAAAAACTTCAGCATTGTGGTAGTCTCAGAGGGAGCCGCCTTCAAAGATAAAGATCTTTTTTTGCAAGAACAAAAACTTGATGAATTCGGCCATGTCAGGCTGGGAGGCATTGGACACGTCCTGGGCGAGCTGATAGAAAAAAAGACTGGCTTTGAGACAAGAGTCACGGTTTTAGGCCATATACAGCGAGGAGGATCTCCCTCGGCTTTTGATAGAGTCTTGGGAACTCGTTTCGGTGTAAAAGCCTATGATTTGATAAAATCCGGTGATTTTGGCAAAATGGCTTGTTTAAAAGGAAATGAAGTGGTAGGTGTCCCTCTAACAGAGGCAACAGCTAAGTTAAAAACCCTGGATTTAAAACTTTACGATATAGCTAAAATATTCTTTTGCTAGAAATTGGTAGAAGCAGAAGATATTTTTACCATAAATATTTATGAAAAATATAGTAAAACAATCTTTGTTGAACCACAGAAAAGTTCTTGAGTCTTTAGACCTTCTACAGGGCCAGATAGAGGAGACCGCTGTTATATTCCTTGATACCTTAAGGCAGGGCGGAAAAATAATCTTTGTCGGCAATGGGGGAAGTGCTGCCGATGCACAACACTTAGCTGCTGAATTTACCGGAAGATTCAAAATGAACCGGCCGCCTTTGGCAGCTTTGGCGCTTTCAACTAATACTTCAAGCCTTACTGCCATTGGAAACGATTTTGGCTTTGATTCTGTATTCAGCCGTCAAATTGAAGCGTTAGCCAAATCGGAAGACGTTATCGTAGCAATATCTACTTCCGGAAATTCTGAAAATGTGATAAAAGCGGTTGAGGCTGCACGAAAGCACGGAATAAAGACTGTCGGATTTTTGGGAAAAGACGGTGGAAAATTAAAAAATTTAGTAGACTTAGCCTTAGTAATTTCTTCCGATGAAGCTGCCCGTATACAGGAAATGCATATTCTAATGGGGCATATTGTATGCGAAATAACCGAAACCTTCTTTTTTAACTCTTAACTTTCATTGAATCAGCATGAGAACAAAAAAAGTACACAACCTGAAGGGTCTCCTTAAGATTATCAACACCCTCAAAGCTCAAAAGAAAAAAATAGTCTTTGCCAACGGTTGTTTTGACATACTGCATCCTGGCCATTTAAGCCTTCTGCGCCAGGCTAAAAAGAAAGGAGACGTGCTGGTCGTAGGTATGAACTCTGACTCCTCAGTACGAAAAATCAAAGGGCTAAGACGGCCAATATTTAACCAAAGGTTTCGTTCGCAAATACTTGAGGCAATTGAATTTGTAGATTATATTTTAATATTCAATGGAAAGACTCCTTACCGAGAAATTGTAAAACTTAGGCCCGATATTATTGTTAAAGGCGGAGATTGGGCTAAGAACGAAATCGTCGGTGCAGATATCGTTAAGAAAGTTATTAGAATAAAATTAAAACCCGGCTATTCAACAACCGGAATAATAAAAAAAATAAAATCCCGTGCCTAATAATAAGGTTTTAAGAGTGCTTGATGCCAATTTCAATCGTTGCAAAGAAGGTTTACGGGTAATTGAAGATTATTTCAGATTTTTCCTTGAGGATGATAATTTAAGAAAAAAAACCCGTAAAATTCGTCACTCTTTAGATACGATTTCTCTCACGCTGGTCAAGGCCGAGGCTATAACAAACCGCGATACCGCTAACGACCTCGGTAAAAAAATTGACAGTCTAGAATTAGGGCGTAACAATATTTCACAGGTATTATGGGCCAATTTTCAAAGGGTCAAGGAATCCCTGAGGGTTTTGGAAGAATTCTCTAAAGTGGCTATGCCAAAAGAGACACCTCTTATTAAGAAAATACGTTATGAAATCTACGCGCTTGAAAAGAAATCTTTTAAGAGGGGGGCTTCTTTACGCAATTCTTGATGAAAAGACTCTTCGGCCCCGGAATAATATACTTGCTACCGCAGGCAAACTTGCCAGATACGGCACCGATATCCTGCAACTCCGAGCAAAAGATATTGACGACAGTGCCTTTTTTTCGCTTGCTAACGATCTTAAAAAAATAATCCATAAGCACGGCAAGTATTTTATTATTAACGACCGGGTAGATATTGCTTATCTTTCAGGAGCCGACGGGCTTCATCTCGGAAGTGATGACATCCCGGTTCTATCGGCCAGAAAGCTTCTAGGAAAAAATAAACTTATTGGCAAGACTGTTCATTCCGCTTATGAAATGAAAAGTTTTAATTGTGAAGATGTTGATTATTTAAGCTGCGGGCCGGTCTTTAAAACTGAAACAAAGAGTATCTCTGTGCGGTTAACACATTTGGAGGCTTCTCGTATTATAAAACAAACTGATAAACTAATATTTGCCATAGGAGGCATAAATCTGTATAATATAAAATCTTTAATAAAAATTGGCATAAATAATGTTGCGGTTGGCCGCGGCTTAACTAAGGTTGGAAACTTTAAAAAAACTGTTCAGGATTATAAACTATGTTTAGCAAAAACTTTTTAAAAAAGATTTCCTCCCGGGAAAAAGTAAGTAAAACGTTTCTGGAAAAACAGTTGAATCTGGCAAGAATTGTTATCCCGGCGAATAAATGCCGTGATATGTCCAGTCCCGTAGCTATAGGTGAAGGCCTTAAAGTAAAGATTAATACAAACATAGGCCTCTCAACACAAAAAACCAACCTTAATTCCGAAATAAAAAAAATGCGGGAAGCTGTTCGTTGCGGAACACATACTGTAATGGACTTAAGCGTCAGTCCCAATTACCGAAAATTGCTCAAAGAAATATTAGCACTTTCCCCGGTTCCAGTAGGAACGGTGCCTGTATATGAAGTAGCAATTGAAGCAGAAAAACGCAGAGAAAATTTTGATAAAATAACCTTTGACGATATATACCAAGCTCTTAAACGCCAAGCTGAAGCAGGCGTTGATTTTTTTACAATACATGCAGGTATACTAAAAAAATCAGTACAGAATCTGATAAAAAAGAAAAGAGTGGGCGGCATAGTAAGCCGGGGAGGAGCTCTCCTAGCCCATTGGATGTATATAAATAAAAAAGAAAACCCTTTGTATGCTAATTTTGAAGTAATACTGGAACTGGCTAAAAAATATAACATAACTATAAGCCTGGGTGATGCACTGCGTCCAGGAGCCATAGCCGACTCAACCGACAGCCACCAAATAGATGAATTAAAGGTTCTAGGGGAGCTTGTACAAAGATGCAGGAAAAACAATGTCCAGGTAATGGTCGAGGGCCCTGGACATATACGGCTGGATGAAATTCCTGCCAATATGGCATTAGAAAAAAAAATTTGCCACCGGGCACCTTTCTATATATTAGGACCTTTAACTATCGATTGCGCACCCGGCTACGATCATATCGTTTCTGCTGTTGGAGGAACTGTGGCTGCTTTTTATGGAGCAGATTTCTTATGTGTTGTCACGCCGGCAGAACATCTGCGGCATCCGTCATTAGAAGATATCACCAACGGGGTTATCGCTTCTCGAATAGCGGCCCATTCAGTAGATGTGCTACGTTTTAAAGATGAGTGGCAAAAAAACCTTTCCATTTCTAAATTTCGGGCGAGAAGGGACTGGCGGGGAATGTTCAATTTAGCGGTTGATCCAAAAAAAGCTAAGCGATACCGCAAAGACATGAGCTCTGCTGATAAAATTTGCTCAATGTGTGGAAAATTTTGTTCCCTGAAAATAACCGAAAAATGCCATTTTTTAAAATAAAAATAGTGAAGTGCTATCACGTAAACCAAAACCTACGGCGCGGCTTTAATGACCCGCCTCAGGCCGAGAATTAATCCCGAACCAAGCAGATATGTGAGCTTTGGTTCGGGGCAATGGCAGTTAGTGCACGTGATGCAAATCAAGAGCTTATTTGACATTATGTATGCGGGCGTGGTTCAATGGTAGAACGTGACCTTCCCAAGGTTGAGACGGCGGTTCGATTCCGCTCGCCCGCTTATAACGTAAGCTTAATGACAAAACTCATATTGGGAAATTAAAGCTTAAGGACGTGCATTAGGAGTGCGGGACAAACAAAAAGAAATCTTGCAAAGCAAGTGTTTTGACCGCTCGCCCGCTTATAACGTAAGCTTAATGACAAAACTCATATTGGGAAATTAAAGCTTAAGGACGTGCATTAGGAGTGCGGGACAAACAAAAAGAAATCTTGCAAAGCAAGTGTTTTGACCGCTCGCCCGCTCAATACTGTTCATTGTGAGTTCATAAATGTTATTTTAAGTATAAAGTTTTTTAGTATAATATTTTATATTGAATTATCTATAGTTTCAGGTATCATATCACTCACGGCTATAGCATACGGAATATGTTTTTTTATCGGTGCCAATGAAGAAACTGTTTTTATTAATACTTCTATTATATCTTAGTTCTTGTGCTCCAACGAATACATACCAAAAAAGCACTTCTGTCACTGACATCTCTTCCCGTCAAAATACCATATATTACGTTAAACCGGGGGAATCTTTGTGGAAGATATCCCAGTCTTATGGAATAACTGTGCAAGAGCTGATGTCTCTCAATAATATCTGTTCATCTCGGGAACTTAAAGCCGGACAAAAATTGATAATACCTGTTTCCAAAACTACAAAGCTCGGTTCTTTCCTCTGGCCGGTAAAGGGGAAGGTGATTAACTATTTTGGTGAAAATATTAATAACTCTATTAATAGCGGGATAAATATCCAAGCCGGAAATTCTGCCAGCCAAGTAAAAGCTGCGGCTAAAGGAAAAGTTATCTTCTCTAACGGGCTTAAAGGCTGGGGTAAAACAATAGTCCTACAGCATGCTTCCGGTTTCTACACTATATATGCTAATCTTGACAGCAATATAGTTAAAGAAGGAATGATTGTTGAAAAACAACAGCCGCTAGGCCAAGTTGCTTCCGGTGATAAAAAAGACTGTGTTTTGCACTTTGAAATCCGTAAATATCATACGCCCCAAAACCCCTTAAGATATTTAAACTGATTATGGAATTAAAAAACTGGGAAATAAAACTCGGAATTTTGCACAAAAGAGTAGAAGCTTTTTACCAAGGTTATCGCCAAAATGTAGCTCTTTTAGGCGATAATGCTGATGAAATAACCTACCTTCTGGAAAGTTATTTTTCCTCTGTGCCTTCCAAGAATATAGTACGTATTCGCACAACAACTTCATATTTAGGCAAAAACGAATTTTTTCGCGCTATCGCCTTTTCAATTCTAAGCGAGTATTCATGTACTGCTTCAAATCTTGACATACTGCTCGGCATTAACAGCCCTACGATCCCGGCCACTACAAATTTTATCAAAATTTGCCTTGGAAAAAATGATATTACTTTTTTAGATTGCCTAGAAGTTATAAATAAATTCATAAACGAGACCGGAAAAAAATGTATACTGATTATTAATGAATTTTCGAACCTACCAGAGCTTTTTAATGACTTCAATTCGGATTTTTCTAAATTTATAATTCTCCAAAATGGCTGTATGGTTCTTTTGACTGCTTCTCATATGAAATCTGCCGAAAAGTTTCTTTCCGGAGAATTAAACCTGTTGTTTGGAAATTTTGAAAAAGTTTTTTTAAACGAAATCTCTTTCCTCAAAAATGCACTCTACTTGAAAGAAAAAATTTCTCCCTGCAGTCCATCACCATGTTTTATGTCTTTTTTTATTAATGCTTTTGGAACAAACCTTATGTATTATGATATAATTTCACCGTTCATTAGAAAACATTACTCTGCGGAAAACGAAGACGCATCTGCATTATCGATAATTGCCGAAACGCTTTATTCCAAAGAAACCTATTTTTACCAGTATTTTATTCAAAAAATCAAAAATCTGGAGTTTATTTTTAAAGACCACTCTACAGTAGTAAAACTGCTGTTGGCTATAAGCCAGGGCTATCTCAGGAAAAAAGACCTGATAGCGCTGAATATATATGGCCCCAAAGACCTCATTTTACGATTACAAAAGCTATTGGACGCTAATTATATCGAGAACCTAGGAGATATTTACAAAATACAAGACTCTTTGTTTTCTTTTTGGTTATGCCACATATTTAGGTTCTATTTTTCGACTCCTGCCCTTAGCCCTGTTGAGAATAAAAGATTTTTTTCTGAATCGCTTAAGGAAGAAATGCTGGGATTCAGGGAAGATTTCTATACTGACAAAATAAAGAAGGTAATGCAGTTATTTTCCTTGTTTAGAAATGACACCCTGCGCCTCGGAAAAAACAAATACCGTTTACCATCAATGGAGAAAGTTAAACTCGTATCTTACCCTCAAAAGGAATTCCATCTTTTGGTAGGAGAGGGCAAGGAAATAGTTTTTACCGGTGTAAAAGAAACCGATACCAGTGAAAATGACCTTGTTGAATTTATTGAAAAGGGGCGAAATGTAAAAGGCCGAAGTGTCAGGAAAATTTTTATATCCCTTGGGGAAATACCTTCAACCGTGAAGCTTATAGCCAAAAACAATAAGATTATCGCTTGGGATATCGACGATATCAACCGGCTTTTCAGCGTTTACAATAGGGCTATTCTCGGATATGAGACAACCCCTGAGCAACGATTCTGCATAAACGAGAATGTAATGGTTTAAACATAAAAAGGATTGGAAATGCCAACAAGAATACTGGTAGTTTCGGATACGCACATTGCAGATGACATAGAACAAATCCCGGAGATAATACGGGAGCAGGCAAAAAAAAGCGATTGCTGCATACACGCAGGAGATTTTATATCTCTGGCCGCATTGCAAGAATTTCAAAAATGGACCAAAATCTATGGAGTCTGTGGAAATATGGATAGTGACGAAATCCGGGAAAGATTACCATACAAGCAAATAATAAGTTTCGAAAGCGTAAGGCTGGCCCTTACCCATGGCAGAGGGCACGCTGACAATTTAATTAATCATATAAACAACGAGTTCTCTGACGAAATAGAAAAAATCGACATCTTTGTTTTTGGACATTCCCATTCACCTATAAATAAATTTATTAATAATAAATTATACTTTAACCCCGGATCCTTAACGGATACGGTTTCATCTTCTTATTGTTCTTATGGTATTCTGGAAATAAACGGCAGCAAGATTAAAGGAAAGGTGGTTGAGCTTGAATAAACTCTGGGCTCCCTGGAGATCCCAATATATACACCGTCGAAAAAATCCCGGGTGCATATTCTGCCAAATATTCAGAGAGGATAAAGATGCAAAGAATTTTGTCTTAGCACGTTACCGGCATTGTTTCGCAGTCTTGAATACTTTTCCTTATAACAACGGGCATATTCTTATAGTTTCTAATCGCCACGCCGGGTCATTGGAAAAATTGAAACCCGCTGAAATTCTTGATATGCATAAATTATTGCTTACCGCAACAGATTCTCTCAAGAAAACTCTTAAACCCGATGGGTTCAATATAGGAATCAATATAGGAGAAAATGCCGGTGCAGGAATCAAAGACCATATACACATACATATTGTTCCTCGTTGGGCCGGCGACACTAATTTTATGCCGATAATCACTGACACGAAAATAATATCTCAAAGCCTTGAGGAATTGTACCGCTTATTGGTGAAAAATAACAATTTAAGCCGTATATCTAAAACAAACAAATCAAAAGGAAAGGATTGATATGAAAAAGTATATAGCAGTATTCTCTTCCTTCCATAATATTTACCGTCTGATAACCACCTTAGGCGATACGGAAAGCTTTGCCGTAGGCGTCTGCAGGCTTTATCGAAATGTTTTTAAAGCCGATAAAATAGTTCTAATCTGCAAGAATATTTCTTCTCACGGTTTCATAAAAATCCGCCTTGAAGGCAAACACCAATATGTCAAAAAAGGGGGAATGTCTATACTCACCCGGATTGAAAAAGAGGTGCTAAAGCAAGAGAAAGAAATGATTTTCAGTAATCGCTTGATATATCCTTTCGTTTTCAACAGCACTCAAGGCGCAGTATACGTTAAGCGTGAAGCAAAAACTAAAAACTTTGATGCTTCAGAAAAGAAATGGTTCCTTTCTCTATGTGAAGAGGTGAGCGTTGGGCTAAAAATTTTTGATCTGTATAATGAACAGCAAAAGATAATGGTTAACTATATTAAATCTTTATCAAGTTTCCTGAATCAGTATGTCCCAACATCATACCTACATACAAAACCCATGCTCAGACTAATCAAAGCTCTGGGGAAAGCAATGAGGCTGTCGGAAGCGGAGATAATATCTCTGGAACATGCCTCCTTATTGCATGATGCAGGCAAAACCCAGGTTCCTTCGAATCTTCTTATAAAACAAAAACCTCTTACAGACGAAGAGTTTAAGCTGATAGCTAAGCATCCCCGTAAAGGAGCAGAACTATTTAAAAATATGGATTTATTAAAACCTGTAATACCCATAATTTTACATCACCACGAACGTTATGACGGCAAAGGCTATCCATCTAAATTAAAAAAAGAAAAGATACCCTTATCCTCAAGAATTTTATCGGTTTTGGATGCATTTGATGCTATGTACTTTGGCAGGCCTTACAAGAAGAAATGTTCCCTGAAAGACATAAGGGAAGAGTTTAAACGCCAAAAAAACAAGCAATTTGACCCCAAGATAGTAGATGTTTTTCTGAATATTTTAAACCGTAAAAGCGTAAGCTCCTATTTAAAATCTTCACGTAAATAGCTGCCTTCGGCCCGATCGTCATTCCAGCTGAAACAGGTTATTATGTCAAGCTTGATTTTTACGCATTTTCAGGTATAATACCGCCTATGGAATCAAAACAACTTTATTTATTCGGAGCACAGAATGAACCGGAGAAAAAATCTTTGCGTTACAAGGTAGTTCTGCCTTTAGATGCCTTGATATTGTTGACAGCTGTACTTATAATATTTTTAGTTTTTGCTTTTTCTCTGGGAATCGAAAGGGGCAAGAACATAGCTATGCGCTCCTCGGATACAAATAACGAAAGCACCCTTTTGGCTGAGCAAAACCTTACCGCAGACCAGAAACCAATTCAGCAAGCTTTCATTAGGCCGCAGGCAGAGAGCAGTAAAAACAAAGAAAAAAATGATGAAGAGGAAACAAAGCTTTACCATATACAGGTAGCCAGTTTTTGTAAAGAAGTAACTGCTGAGAAAGAAGCCGAAAACCTGAAAGATAAAGGTTATCAGGTATTAGTATTGACAAAGGGAAAATATGCTGTAGTATACGTAGGCGGTTTCAAGAATGAAAATCAAGCCAAAGAAACGCTTCAGGTATTAAAAAAGACATATAGCGACTGCATATTAAGGAGGTTGTGATGGGTTTACATTCATCATTGAAGAGAGCTGAAAAATTGGGCGCTGGCCGTTCAGTTATGAAGAGAACTGAAAGAATCAAATGGCTTATGGAAAAAGGACAGTGGAATGAAAACAATAAAGTTACCGGTCTACCAAAAATAAAAGTCATCAAGCTTAAAGCGGTGAAAAAAGAAAAACCAAAAGAAGAAGAAAATAAAACACAAGAAACAAACGACAAAAAAACCGCATAGCCCGAGATGAAAAAGAAAATTTTCATAGTACTTTTATTGTGCACTTGGGCTTTTTTAAGTTTTCCTTCCGATATATTCGTTACTACCAAAGATAATACAAATGTAAGAGAAGACTCTACTGTTTCTTCTTCTATTCTCGGAAGTCTTCCCAGTGAACAAACGGTAGAGGTACTATCTGAAAGTTTCGGCTGGTATAAGATAAAAATACCTGCTTACATTAGCTGTTATATTTCTGGAAATTTTGCCCGGGAGATAACCCCTGCAGAAATAGAGGTTACCGGGAAAAAGGTAAACCTTAGAAGCCGGCCCTCCCTAAGCGGCAAAATTATCGGTACTGTTCCTGAACGCTCCAGGCTCAAGGTTTTCGGCCAGGCTAACGGCTGGTTTCAAGTGTCTGGATACCCTTATGCTGAAGGCTGGATCCACGGTAAATTGCTCAAAAAATTTGACGGTAATTTTGGACTGGATACTCTGGAGGCGGTAACCAAATCAAGGCTCAACCACGATAAGTATGCGGAAGAAAAAGCTATAGCTAATTTCATAGAGAAAAGCCACGAGTATTTACTGCCGATACTTAAAAACAAATTGCCAACCGCAGATGCCGGTACATCCTACAGTATTATCTCGGTATTGACTTTTATGGGACGTAAAAATCCCGATGTGGTTTTTTATCTCCTCGAATCTACCCGGAATGCACCCGTTGAAGTTGCTGCAGCCTATCTTGATGCCGTCCAGAATGTCATTTTACCCGAGGAAACAAAGAAGACCCCTTATTTCTATAAGGCAAAAAATAACACGTTGTCACCTGAGGACATAGAAGAAAGTAGAGAAATCCTGCAACAAAAATATACTGACACTATCTGCTCTTTAGGTCAGTCTCAAGGGCAATAAAATGAGTATCGTTTTTTCAGTACTAACTTTTGTTTTTATTTTTCTTTTCTCGGTTACTTTCCATGAATTCGCGCATGGCTGGACAGCCTATAAACTTGGCGATTCAACCCCTAAAGACCACGGCCGCTTAACCCTAAACCCTCTTGCTCATATTGATATTTTAGGGACAGTAATACTTCCTTTTCTTCTTCTTTCGGTAAGTATGCGCTTAGGCTTCCCTTTTGCTTTTGGTTATGCTAAACCCGTACCCATTAATCCTTACCATTTCAAGAATCCCAAAAAAGGCATGGGGCTGGTAGGAGCTGCAGGGCCTTTATCAAACATTTTAGCTGCCTTCTTCTTCAGCCTTATCTCAAGAATGCATTTAGGGCTAATTTCTGAAGTTTGCGCCTGGGGCGTAATCATAAACGTTATTCTTGCCGTATTTAATATTATTCCTGTGCCGCCCCTTGACGGCTCAAGGATTTTAGCGGCTATGTTGCCGGGACACATGGTACGCAAATATTTGAAATTAGAACCTTACGGATTTTTTATTATTATCGTTTTATTTTTTAGTGGTTTCCTGAAGTGGTTAATATTGCCTGTAGTTAATTTATCTCTGCATATTTTATTAGGCAATGGTTACTAATATGAAACAAATAAAAGTTAAATTAAAAGAATCACCTTATCCTATTTTTATAGGGGAAAACCTCAAAAAAGAAATTTCCGGTTACTTGAAAGATTCAAAACTGGGAAATTTTGCTGTTATAATCTCTTCTAAAAAGATACATTCTTTATATAAAGGTTTTATATCGACATTGACCGGAAAAATACCTAACATCGTAATAAGTGTGGCTGACGGCGAAGCCGCAAAATCAAAGAAATGGCTATTTAAAATCATAAATGAAATAATGGCTATTGATACCTGGAATAAAAAAATATTCTTGGTTTGCTTTGGCGGAGGAACCATAGGGGATTTAGGTGGTTTCGCAGCCTCTATTTACAAAAGAGGCCTTCCCTACATACAAATTCCTACAACTCTCCTGAGCCAGATCGATTCAAGCATTGGCGGAAAAACCGCCATTGATTTAGAAAAGGCTAAGAATGTTCTGGGCTCGTTTTATCAACCAAAAGCAGTATTCATTGACTCGACTTTTTTAAAAACTCTGCCCCTAAAGGAAATACGCCAGGGCATGGCTGAAGCCATAAAATATGGTGTAATAGCTGATAAAAACCTCTTTGATTTTATCGATGCTAATCATTGCAGGCTTATGAAACTTGAATCCAACCCTCTCAAACGCCTTATCTTTTCGTGTGTTAAAATAAAGGCTAGGATAGTTGAGAAGGATGAACTTGAAAATCGGGGGATACGCACAGTACTCAATTACGGCCATACTCTGGCCCATGCTCTAGAAACAGCTTCAAAATATAAAAAGATTCCTCACGGCAGCGCAGTAAGCGTAGGCATGGCTTATGCTGGGAGGCTAAGCTGCTATCTAGGAAAATGCTCAGAAGGAGAAGCCGTGCGTGTAGAAAAGGTACTAAAATCCTTTGGCCTACCTTGGAACACCGCATTTGATGCCTCTAAGATTTTTAAGGCTTTGGTCTACGATAAAAAATTTATTTCTGGAAAAATAAGGATGGTGATTCTATATAAAATCGGCAAAGTAGAAGTATTAAGCGGTATATCTCCCGAAGTAATAAAAAAAACCCTTGCTCTTTTTACAAAAACGCAACATTGACAAAGTATAAAAAATATGTTATATTATAACAAATAATATATTTATTTTTATGGATGAAAGACGTAAATACCCAAGAATTGATGTTTCTTTTCCTGTAGAATGCCAGGCTTTACCAAGTCAAGGCTATTTTTATACCGTAAGCAAAGACTTAAGCGAGGTAGGTGCAAAAATTCTAACTAATACTTTCATAGCTAAAAACAACATGGTAAAATTGCACCTTAACTTAATCAATAAGATATTAGACTTTAAAGCTAAGGTAGTCTGGTGCAATAAAGAAAGGGTTTCGGAAAGGTACACAGCCGGCCTGGAATTTACCGAAACGGATACTGCTGGTAAAAAAGAGCTGTCAAATTTTATAAGTAAAATTAATAATTCCTAATTATGAGTAAAGCTGAAAAAAAACGCAAAAATTGCCTAAACTGCAATAAATCTTTAAAGCGGGTTAACTGGTACTATAGGGATAACAATTATTTCTGTAATCAAGCTTGCTTTAAGGCATACCTTACGAAAAAAGAATCTTCTTAAACTCTAAATGGAAGAAAAACGTAAATTTCCCCGCATAGATAAAGTCTTATCAATCAAATTTTCTGACAAAGAATTTGATATATTAACTGAAACTAAAAATATCAGCGCCAGCGGTGCTTATTGCCCAGTCAATAAACCTGTGGAGCTAATGACTAAACTGAATCTGGTTTTGCTTATTCCCATGAAAAAAAGCCGGGCAAAAACAATAAAAAAAATTAATTGTTCCGGAGTTGTGGTCCGGCATGAATACACTAAAGATAACGGAAACTATCCATACCGCATTGGCATATATTTTACCGATTTAAAAGAAACTGACAGGAAGATTCTCCGCAACTACATTAATTCATCCTTAAAAAGTTAAGGCTCATAGCGCATGCTATCCAGACGATTTCCCTTACCTGTAAAATTTATATCAGGATTAATCTATTCAAACGAGAAAATTTATTCCTTGGTTAAAGCTTTGCTAAGCCGTAGATACGGCAAAGTAGACTTTGAGAGCCAACCAATACCCTTTAATTTTACCAATTATTATACCAAAGAAATGGGCCCCGGCCTTACCCGGCGTTTCATTTCTTTTTCTCGATTGCGATGCCCTGCTGATTTTTTGAAAATAAAGCTTTACTGCCTAAAATTGGAAAAACGTTTTGCTGTAAATAATAACCGGGTAATAAACATTGATCCTGGCTATATTAATGAAGCTAAGCTGGTTTTACTTACCACAAAAGATTTTTCTCATCGGGTATACCTCGATAAAGGCATTTATGCCGAAGTAACCCTGCAATACAGGGATGGTTCTTTCCTGGAATTCCTCACAACTTTTCCGGACTATCGAACGCCTCAATATAAAGAAATATTTTCCCGCATAAGAGACGCTTACCGCAAAGATATTAAAAAACATGCCTGAAAGAAAAATAACCTTAATAGATGCGACCATAGACCAGCTTTACTCCCGGCTTAAATCCTGCGATATTTGTCCTCGCAATTGCCGCCTAAACCGCCTGAAAGGTAAAATTGGTTATTGTGGAGGAGGCAAAGAGACGAGAGTATTTTCAGCCTTCTTGCATAAAGGAGAAGAACCCCCTATTAGCGGCCAAAAAGGTAGCGGAACGGTATTTTTTTCCGGTTGCAGCTTAAAGTGTGTTTACTGCCAAAATTATAAATTTTCCTGCTCAATTAGCGGCGAAACAGTTTCAGAAACACAATTATCAGGAATATTTTTGAAACTGCAGAAAAAGGGAGCTCATAACATCAATTTAGTCACACCTACACATTTTCTGCCTCAAATATTGATGGCTTTAAAAATCGCTCTAAAGAACGGCTTAAATGTACCGATTGTCTATAATACCTCCGGCTATGAAAAAGTAGAGATTATCAAAAGACTCAAAGGAATAGTAGATGTGTACCTTTCAGACTTAAAATATACAGACAAAGCCGTTTCTAGAGCCTATTCTAATGCGCCAGAATACCCTGATTTTGCCCAAGAAAGCATCAAAGAGATATATGGCCAGGCTAAAGCACTTATGGCCGAAAATCTGCTAAAAAAAGGCCTGATAATACGTCATTTGGTTTTACCCAATAATATAGAAGGCTCAAAAAAAATCCTTGCATGGATAGCTGATAATTTACCAAAGGCTATGGTAAGCGTAATGTTTCAATATCAACCCTATTATAGGGCAGATAAATACCCTCAAATAAATAGGCCTTTAACCAAGGCTGAATACCAGCAAATAAGAGATTTTACGGAGAGCCTAAGACTTAAAGGTTTTCTACAGGGCTTTTCGCCTGCGGAATGCCTTGCAGGGATAAATTTTACCCCAAATCTCAAGGAATACTTGTAGATAAACGAGGACCAATCCAGCAGCACCTGCTAACTTTATCCAGACTCAAACACAACACAACAGAAGCAAAATAAGCCTCAAAAATATTGTCTGAAACACATTGAAAGGCTTATGGTTACAGACGAATATCACCCAATACAAAAGTTAACATAAGATATATTATCGGAAGTTAATATGATGTGTATTTTTTCATTTGTCGGTAAGCTTCTGTGTGTACCGCCTATACCCTTATATTGAGTCAACTTCGAGGTTTTTTTGACGCGAAAAGCGGCTTTTACGAAAAAATTTTTAGGGGGTTGTGAAATGAAGTTAAAAGCTGTTTTTACAGCCTCCATCTAATTGAAATATCAAAGCTTAGCTTTTGGCTTGATTTATTTATGAGGCCCTTTGGTGAAGTTTATTTCATGCTCAATATTGAGAAAATCAAGCAGAACCTTGCGTATATAAACTGAAGGCTCAAGATTAGCTTTCTGTGCCCAGCCCAACACTTGAACCCATTGGTTTTGAGTAAGCCTAACATTTATGGTTTTTGTATATTTAACAGTCTTTTTCGGACGCCCTTTTTTGGTGATTTTTTTATTCATTATTCTCCTTATATTTAGTATTCCTGCAGCAAAATATACAATTATATTATAACAGATATTAAAGTATTTTCAAGTATACAAAAAAACACAAAAAAACACGGCTTAATGTAAGGAAAAACTCCTCCCCCGCTTAATTAGCAGCCGGTTTATTTAAGGCAATTTCAAGAAACTATAGTCTTAATTGATTGTAGTGGATATTTAACCACTGCCGGTGGCATTTATAGCTGGGAGAAAAGCTGCTCAGCAGTTTCCAGAATTTTTTAGAGTGATTATGTTCGGTGAGATGGCAAAGCTCATGGACTACCACATAATCTATTATTGCCAAAGGAGCCATAATTAATTTCCAGTTAAAACTCACGACACCTTTCTTTGAACAATTTCCCCAGCTTCTATTGAGCGTTTTTATTTTTATGCTTTCCGGAAATATTTTGAGCATTCGGGAGTAGAAGGAAACTCTTCTATTAATACAAAAAACTGCCCTGCTTTTATACCATTGAGTAAGCTTTTGAACTTGGCTATCTGAAGAAATTATTCTGGATGTTGGTAAAAACAGATTGAGGTGAATTCCGTCAAAAATCACCCGCATTCTGCTGCCAGGATGAGTCCGGATAGATAAAGGACAGCTTCTTCCTAAATAAAGAAAGTTTTCCCCTTCGGTAAACTTTTTAGGTGTGTAGGGCTTTCTTACTTTCTGGTTAAAAGCTATTTTTTTAAGAATCCAAGAAGATTTTTTCCTTATAAAAGAATTTATCTCCTGCTCAGAGAGGCGGCTTGGAACTTTTACTGTGATCCGACAATCCTGGCCTACGCTGATGCTAAGAGTTTTTCTCTTAGGCTGCCGGAAAAGATTATAAGTAAGTTCTGGCATTAAACTGAAGCTACTAATTTGCGGATGTCAGCGGGCGTTTTTTTTATAGTTATTTTGCTTCGGCGCAAGGCTTTAACCATACGGTCGTAAACCTGATAAAGAGTTTTTCCTTCAGTAAGATGATTCAGGCATAATCCTGCATAACCTCTGCGGTTCTTGATTTTGAAGATTTTAATCTTTGCCGCACTTATTTTCATCTCGTCCCTCCTCTTTTAACGTTTATTTTTAGCGCGCACAACTATGGGCCTTTTGCCCTGATTGTCTTTTTTGAAAAACTTAAGAATTATCTCGGCATCCGTAAAAGGAACACTAATAAAAGAAAATTTATCAAATATCTGTATGTCCCTTATATCCTGGCCGTTGACTCTGGCTTTCTGGGTTATAAAATTGACTAACTTTTGAGGGGTTAAGCCGTCAATCCGGCCCAATGCCACAAATAAACGGGCCTTACCTTTTTTATCAACAGACACATCTCTTATTTGCGTATAACTTTTCTCATCAAGCTCGTTCTGAAAAGAATGCTTAAGAATCGCAGCTAAAACGTCTTCCGGGCCGGCCAACTCTAAAATCTCTTTGGCAAATTTCTTGTAAACTGCATCTTCAGGGGCCTGCATTATGGCCTGCAAGTCCTCTTTGATTCTTTCTTTTTTAAGAGAAACTATTTCCTTAACTCCGGGAAGCTTTTCCTTCCTTATGTTGGCTTTGGCTATTTTTTTTATAAAAATAAGCCTTCTGTATTCTTCCGGAGTTACAAAAGTTATCGCTGTCCCTTCTTTCCCGGCTCTACCCGTACGGCCTATACGGTGGACATAAGCTTCCGGGTTCTGAGGCAAGGAATAGTTTATGACATGGGTAAGATTAACAATATCTATACCCCGGGCAGCTACGTCAGTAGCAGTTAAGATATTGATCCTTTTTTTCCGGAATTGGTCAAGGATCTTCTCCCGCATATTCTGGGAAATATCTCCATGGAGGGCTTGAGCCTCATATCCTCTATCAACAAGCTTACGGGAAAGCTGTTCGGCATCAATCTTGGTCCGGCAAAAAATCAAGCCATAGAACTCCCGTTCGATATCTATAATCCTACACAAGGCCTCTAATTTATCATTGGGAGAAACTTCAAAGTAAATCTGATCAGTAAGCTGCGGAGTAACTTGTTCCTTGCCCAGAGAAACCATATCGTACTTTTTCATATACTTTTCAGCCAAACGCAATATACGGGCAGGCATAGTAGCAGAAAACAACAAAACCCGCTTGTCGGAATTGGTAGACCTTAAGATTTCTTCAACGTCATCTATAAAACCCATATTCAGCATTTCGTCTGCTTCATCCAGGATAAGATACGATATTTCCTTAAGCCGCAGGCTTTTGCGCTTGAGATGGTCAATTATTCTTCCCGGGGTTCCCACTACTACATCCACCCCCCTCTTAAGCCTCCTTAACTGTTGTTCAATTGACTGGCCCCCGTAAATAGCAACAACTTTTATTTCTTTTTTTCCTTTTAAAGAGTTTATCTCCTCAGACACTTGTATAGCTAACTCTCGCGTAGGAGTTAATACCAAAGCCTGGACACAGCCCGACTTTACGGGTATTTTTTCCAGCAAAGGAAGCCCGAAGGCTGCAGTTTTTCCAGTACCTGTCTGGGCTTGACCGACAATATCGGTAGATTTGGTTAAAAAAAGAGGTATGATTTTTTCCTGGATTAAAGTAGGCTCCTCAAACCCTTTTTCCCTTAAGGCTTCCAGAGCACTTGGTGATAAACCGAGTTTTTTAAAACTATTCATATTTTTTGGCATACATTTTCCTTTGTTTAGTCAAGCTCTTAGATTCTCAAACTGCACAATGGTTTACTCTTGGAGATAAAGAAAACCGTATAGATTATAACACCGAAATTAGAGAAAATGAACAATTTAAAAAATAAAAAAAATCTAAAAAAAGAAAGGTTTTAAATATAAAATCAGGGTTGTTGGCGGCTGATCTTTCCAGTAGGCCCTATTTCTACAATTTCTTTTACGATTATTTTAAGAATTCCCGGCTCCCGAGGGAACGAGAGTTCAAAATCCTTGTGGATTCTTTCTTTATGGATTCCGGATATTACCCTTTTTACGGATAAATCAACCTGTTTACGGGAAAGCTCCTCAATTAAAGAGTCATACTCTGGCCCAGGTGAAACTATTTGGGCATCTCCGTTTATCCTGTAACCCATCAGGCTCTCTGCATCCATAACGGGCAGAGAAACCCTGGGATTAATTTTTAAATTCTCCCAGGTCCTCCCCATCACGCAATCAACTATATAAATTAAATTTTTTCTAGATTTTAAGAGAAACTTTGGTGCAGCATTCGGCTGGCCATTTAAATCACAACTGGCAATGTCTATAAACTCCAAACCCTTCAAGAGAACAGCAAGTTTCTTAATCATCTTGAAAAAAATATTTTAACTTCGCTGGACGAAAACTAACCCTTAGAAACCCAGCCCTTCTATTTATTGCAATTAGGCATTTTTTTCATAGGATAGCCAGGAAGAGTTCTGCCGGACATCTTTTTGCCATACCTTACTGCTTTTGAACCGTAATGAACATTACGGATACCTCTTGCATATAGATTTACCGCCAAAATATAAATGGCTATTATCCATATACTGAAAGCCAGTATTCTGCCAAATTGCTGCAGGCCTCTGGAATCAGTTTTGCTTACTGCAAAAAGAACGAAGAAGCTTACCACAAGCATAAAAATAACTTTTATAAGCATAAAAACTCCGAAAATACCCATAACAACCTCCTTTTTTATAAGCCGATCAACCTTCGATATAATTGTAACGGTTTAATGCAGCCTGTCAAGAAAGTTAAAAAATAGAATCTTTCTCAGGTCCGGAAAACTTCAACCCGGCCGCACGGACTATCGCTCCAGAACCAAACTTGGTTTTTATAATATCCACAGCTTCATGTATCTTTTTTAATTTATCATCCCGGGAATCTTTAAGAAAACTATCCTGAAAATCTTCGGGAATAAGAGTAGAAACATTAACTCCAATCAAGCGAATCTTTTTGCCCTTTAAATTGAAGCTTTTTAATATAGCTTCGGCTGATCCGTATATCACATCTACAAAATTGCTAGCTTTTATTAAAGTTTGTACCTTGGTATAAGTAGAAAAGTTTTTCAGCCGAATCTTAAGCGTCACAGCTCCGGCTTTAAGATTTTTCCGGCGTAAACGAAGAGAAACTGTCTCACATAAAAAAACGAGAGCTTGCCTTAACACTTCTTGGTTTTTTATGTCCTCTGGAAAAGTTATCTCTTTACTTAGGGATTTTATCAAATTTTTTAATTCAACTTTTCTGGAATCAATACCATTGGCCATCTCCCAGAAAAACCTGCCGGTTTTTCCGAAAATTTTCTCTAATTTTTCCGGTTCTACCCTGCTGAGCTGGCCTATAGTTGCTATGCCTGAACCGTTTAAAACCAGCCTGCTCTTTTTACCCAGGCCGGATATTTTCTCAATACTCAGCGGCTTTAGAAAATTAGTCAAATTTTTTGCGCAAACGATAGTTAAACCATCAGGCTTATTGATATCGGAAGCAATTTTTGCAGCCATTTTGTTAGGAGCACAACCTACTGAAGCAGTCAGGCCGGTTTCCTTTTTTATCTTTTCCTTTAGGAGCCGGCAAAGCCGGCTTGCACCGCCAAAAATTTCCAGGCTGCCGGTTATATCTAAAAAAGCTTCATCAATACTTACCTCCTCTACCTTAGGCGTAAACTGGTAAAACATATCCTGTATTCTTCTCGACTCTTTTATGTACTTTTGCATATCCACAGGCAAAAAAATAGCTCCGGGACACTCGCAGTAAGCTCTGGATATGGGCATAGACGAATAAATACCATATTTTCTCGCTTCGTAGGAACAGGTAGAAACTACCCCCCTGCCTCTGCCTCTTTTAGGGTCAGCTCCTATAATAACAGGTTTACCCTTTAAACAAGAGTTATCACGCTGCTCTATGGCCGCGAAAAAGGCATCCATGTCAACATGCGCTATCGTTGTTATCTGCATATCTAAACGTTTAAAAAAGGGCTGTTTTTGCCTCAAAAAAAGGTATTTTGGGACATTTTACCCCCATCAAGACTACGCTCCAAAGCCCTTATAGCTTTAATGCGTAATAATATCGGCGGATGGCTATAGCTTAAGAAAACCTTAAGCGGATGCGGAGTCAGGTTCGAAAGAGTATTAACAGTAAGTTTTTTTAAAGCCAGGATAAAAGCCTGGGGTTTATTGTAAGTCAAAACAGCATATCTATCCGCTTCGTATTCATGCCGCCGGGACAATGCATTACTTAAAATAGATATCCCTACATTTATAGGTGTGTATAAAAAAGCAAACAGACAAAGCCCGGCATAAACTGAGATTTCCTGCATTTTAAAAGCTGCAAACAATTCTTTTTGGGTAATAAATAACGACAATACGAAGAACATAAGGCCGGTAGTAAAAAAGGTCAGGATTATGCCTTTAAGTATATGTTTTTTCTTATAATGGCCCATTTCATGAGCAAGCACAGAAACTAGTTCTTCGGTAGTGTGCTGTTTTATTAAAGTATCATACAAAACTATACGCCGATATTTACCGAAACCCACGAAAAAAGCGTTAGCTTTTGAGGAACGCCGGGAACCGTCCATGGTAAACAAACCTTTCATTTTAAAGTTTTGTGAAAAAGCGTATTCTTGTATTTGTTGTTTTAATTGCCCCTCTCCGAGGGGAATGAATTTATTGAATAAAGGAAAAATAAATATCGGAGCCACAAAAAGCAAGAAAATCTCAAAAGCGCTTACCCCTATCCAGCACCAAACCCAAGCTAAAGGCCCGGCTTTCATAAAAAAGAAAATAGTAAGCGCCAAGACTACTGCACCTATTAGAGTTGCTAAAAACCAAGATTTTAGCAGGTCAAAAAAGAAAGTCCTGTAAGAGGTGCGGTTAAACCCGTATTTTTCTTCAATGACGAAAGTGCGGTAAAAAGAAAAGGGTAATTCCAGAACCTGCAAACCGGCAAAAAGAATTCCCGCAAATACCAAACCCGTAAGTAATTCTTCTAAATCAAAACTTCTCGCCAATTGGTCAACAAAATTAAAGCCACCGTAAATTATAAATAAAAAGGCAGTCAAGGTAAAAAAGGTAGCCTGAAAAATTTTTAAAAAAGTATTTTCCCGCAAATATTCCTGTGCTTTGCGATATTTGGCCGCGTCATAAAATCCCTCAAATTCAGGCGGTAATTTACTGGCAGCGGAAAAAATATTTAAAGCCTCAGCAGCAAAAGTCAAAAAGTAATTACCTAATAAAATAACTATAATAACCGCTAAATATAAACTCATTTTTCTTCTCGGAAGACTTCTGTAAAGGGATGAATAAAACACGCCGACAAGTGCCTTTTCGGTCTCAAACCGGCCACCCAGCCGCCGTAACAGTTGAGCGTGCTGACCTG
>JAQUWY010000046.1 GCA_028692655.1 Candidatus Omnitrophota bacterium
CATTCTAAAACGATCTTGGCTTTGGTCTTTGGGTCCCATTTTCTGTATTTCATCTGCTACCCCCTTGGTGCTATTATAGGAGATTTTCCTACAAATTGCACCCATTAGCTTAACGGGGAGCAGTATATTTTAGCTAACGCACCTAAACTATGAATTGAAAAATGGTTAATATGATGAGCGTCATACAGCCGTTGGCAAGGAAAAGTTATACCTATCTTATTAAATATCCGCGCACTTAAATATATCAGCGAAGCATCATTGATAGTAGTTATAATCAGAATTCCATCGTCTTTTAATAGACTTTTCATTTTCGTCATATAGTTATTTATATCTTTTATATGCTCAATATTATAAATAGATAAAATAACATCAAATTTTTCTAAAGTTTGATATTTGAAAAAATCATTATTTATAAAATTAATTCCTTTGTATTTATTTTCTATTAAATCAATACCGCAAAGATCGCTAAAGCCATTAGCTAACAATAATTTTAATAAACTTCCGTTTCCGCAGCCTACGTCTAAAACTTTACATTGCCGGCCTTTATGCTGAATTATTGTATCCATGATGTAGTTAAATAAAGCTAAATCGGGATTTTCAAAAAAGTTTTTGTGTTTGACAGAAAAATATTCCTGGCCGTATAAACTAATCTCTGCTTTTGTATCAGAAAATCTATGCTTGCACTTTCCGCATTTAAATACATTGGTTTTTTTTAGCCGCAGAGAAACGGAAGATGCATCTTTACAAATTGGACAATCCATTGGTTTAACAGTGTTTATAAAAATTATTTATTGTGCAGCAAATATGCCCTATTTGTTCTCTCTTTAGCTCAGGGAATATAGGTAAAGATAATATATGTTTTATGCAATTTCCAGTAATTGGAAAATCTTTACCTTTGTAGCCTAAATACTTATAAGCTTTTTGGCCATATATCGGAATAGGATAATGTTTTCCTGCTAAAATGCCTTTTTTCTTGAGCCATTTTCCCAGCTTGTCAGCTTTTTTAGCTTTTATTACATACAAATGAAATACGTGCTTAGTGCCCTTTTTTTCTATCGGGACAACCACTGGCGTATTTTTCAATAAATCATTATAAACTTCGGCGTGGCTGCGCCTGATTTGATTCCAATGGTCTAGGCGTTGCAATTTTACCCTTAATATCGCAGCCTGTAGTTCATCCAAGCGGCTGTTAAACCCTCTTATTGAATTGTAGTATTTCTTTTTTTCTCCGTAGTTTCTTAACATTTTAAGTTTATCGGCTATTTTTTTATTATTGGTTATAACTATCCCCGCATCTCCGTAAGCTCCCAAATTCTTAGTAGGATAAAAACTAAAACATCCGGCATCGCCAAAAGTGCCTACTTTTTTACCTTTATACTCCGCGCCTTGAGCTTGAGCAGAATCCTCTACAACTCTTAAACCATATTTGTGGGCAATTCTGGATATTGAACCCATATCAGCCGGGTGCCCATAAAGATGGACGGGAATAATTGCTTTGATTTTAGCTAACCGCCGCCGCTTTTTTAAAAAACTCTCTAATTTATCCGGATCAATCGTATAGGTATCTTTGTCAATATCAACAAAGATTGGCTGAGCCCCCGCGGAATTTATGGCACACACTGTAGGAACAGCAGTATTGGGAACCGTAATGACTTTATCTCCTTCTTTAATTCCGCAAGCTACTAAAGCTAAATGTAAAGCTTCAGTGCCTGAGCCTACCCCTACGGCATATTTAGCTTTGCAATATCCGGCAAATTCTTCTTCAAACAAAGACAGCTCTTCTCCTAAGACAAATCTTCCTTTATTAAGCACTCTCTTGATAGCTTTATCTATTTCCCCTTTAATGTTTAAGTACTGCGCAGTCAAATTTACCAAGGGGACAATTAGCTTAGTTTTACCAGTACATCTTTTTGTATTTCTCATAATACGTGATTGTTTTTTTCAAGCCTTCTTTTAAATCTACTTCCGGGCTCCAGCCTATAATTCTTTTTATTTTGTTTATATCTGAATAAAAATCTCCGGGCTCCTGCGCTAAGCGCTCGGGCGTAAAAGGGCAGAATTCCCAGCTTCCAGAACCGGAAATATTTATGATGGACTTCACTAATTCTAAAAAGCTATATGCTTTATTGTGCCCGACATTAAAAACTTCTCCTTGAGCATCTTGGCATAACGCACACATAATTATAGCATTGACAGCATCCTCGATATATAAAAAGTCTCTCAAAATACTCCCGTCTCCAAAAACTTTTATTATAGAATTATCTATAGCTAAACGAATAAACCAATTCACTACTCCAAAACGATCATGTTTCATTTGAGACCTTTCTCCATAAACATTAGTTAATCTCAAAGTCACGGATTTTATTTTGTGATTGTCGTTATAAATTTTAAATAATTTCTGAACTGTCAAACTTGAAAGCTCATAAATACCTTTAGGGTTTATGGGGGCATCTTCGCTAACCGGAAGCTTTATGGCTGGCCCGTACTCACCTCTGGTTCCAGTATAAACAATTCTAGCCTCAGGATTGGATTTCCTACAAGCTTCCAGCAGTACCGCTGAGCCTTTTATATTTATCTCTATATCCGGAAAAGGATTCTTTAAGCTAAGGGTGTGATCATTTTGTCCGGCCAAATGAAAAATGTAATCTTTCCCCTTTACAACTTCGTCCATTTCTTTCTCGTCTCTTAAATCATTAAACTTGACTTCAACCTTGTTTTTAACCGGTTCTATATTGAAAATGTTCCCTCCGTGCCCTTTTATCATTGCATCCAATAATGTAACTTGCGCGCCAAGCTCTACCAATCTTACGGCTAAATTGCTTCCTATGAAACCTAACCCGCCGGTAATAAGAACCTTCTTACCTTTGAAACTTTTATTAGCTTCTTCAGATTTATTCATTTATCTATCACTTTTATGGATTTCACGAATAATAAATTGCGGAGTTCCGTTATTGCTTAAAAATAGAGAGCCTAAATATTCTCCCAAAACTCCAAGTATAAGAAGCTGGACCCCTGAGAAAGTCATTACGGCTATAATCAATGAGGGCCAGCCAAGAGGAATCTCCGGATGAAAAGTTTTTTCAATTATTATATAAATGCTAAAAAGCACTCCCAAACAGCTAAAAAATAACCCTAGTAAAGCACTAACGCGCAAGGGAACTGCGGAAAAATTTACAAACATATTTAGCCATAATCGAATCAATTTCTTTAAGGTGTAGCCGGAGCCACCCGCTTTCCTCTTATCATGATTAACCTGAACTTTGCCGACACTCCTGGTGCATCTTAAGGCTAACCCGTCTATATAAGGGAAGGGGCCCTTATATTTAATAACTTCTCCGACCACGAATTTACTTAAACATTTAAAGCTGGAAAGATATAAATCTTTGGGTTTATCCAACATAAAATTAGCAACCCAATTATTGAAATTGCTCCCTGCTTTTCTGAACCAACCATGCTGCCTTTCCTTATAATAGCTGTAAACTACCTCGTAATTATTGCCCTTCGCCTCTTCAATCAGCTTTAAGGCCTCCGCGGGCGGATTTTGAAAATCATCATCCATAATCACTACGTGATCTCCTTTGGCATAATTCAAGCCCGCCATAACAGCATTGTGTTCACCAAAATTCCTGGATAAGTTTATATAAGTAAGTAAAGAGGGGTACTTTTTGAATAAATCGGAACAAATCTTGTGGCTATCATCGTGACTTCCGTCATTAACCAAAACTATATGCGTATTCTTCTCTCCCAATGTTTTTATTAATTCCTCGACTAAATTGCCAATGGTCTTGGCAGCATTCCATACAGGAATAACTATCGAAACTAGCTCTATGCTTTTAACCTTTTCTAAGCTATTTTCCATGTTTATCTCCTCTAACGATAATGACTAATTAATTTATCGCTCTTGAAGGCTTCTTCTACCCTTTCAACATCCCTTGGACAGTCAACGCCAATCATCCTCCCCTCAATCACAACAGCCCTGACTTTATATCCATGCTCAATAGCTCTCATCATATCTACTGACTCAACTTGTTCTAAAGGCGTGGGTTTAAGCTTAGTGAACAACTGCAAAAATTTACTCCTAAAAGAAATAATGCCTAATTGTTTAAGACGCAAATACCCCGGGCCGTTGTATTTTTTTACAGAAGGTATTGCTTCTCGTGAAATGTAAAGAATGTTACCTTCAATATCAGTTACAACTTTAGGAGCATTAGGATCATTGAACTCCTCATCATTTAAAATCTCGCTTACTAAATTAACACAGGATAAGCTTTGTTCTTTTTCTAATGGTAAAATAGCCTTCTCAATCATGCCGGGCATAACTAAAGGCTCATCTCCCTGAACATTAACAACGATGTCAATATCGAAACTTCTTGCTGCTTCGGCAATTCTATCAGTACAGCGCTCATATGTATCAGCTGTCATAACAGCTTTTCCGCCATAGCCTTCAACCACTCTTTTTATCTCTTTATCGCAGGTAGCAACAATGACTTCATCCAGCTTATCACATAAAGCTACACGCCTTCTTACGTGCTCGATCATCGGAAGGCCGCAAATTTTAACCAAGGGCTTACCGGGAAACCTCACAGAAGCCATTCTGGCCGGAATTATTGCGATTGTTTTAGCCATAAATTTTATCCTTTCTAATGTTTAAGGCTTACGCGCCACTATCCACATATGCGAACTTAAATTATGTTTTACCAAAAAAGACTGAAAATCTAAACAGGCCGAATCTCCTCTTTCTAAAACAGTATGAACCCAGTTGGGAATTTTTAAGTTTTTGTCTTGTTCAATTTTATTTCTTACTATATCAACATCAAGCTGTCCGGGAGTAGTAATTTTAATATCTTTAAACCCTGCTTTATTAAAAAGTATTTCGGCTCCTTTTACACTTAGAAAATTTATATGGTGCGGCGGAAAAACACTGTTAGATTTTTCTTTTAGAATTTGTATATCAAAACCTTCACTACATAAACCCGTAACAAGACAGTAGCCTCCAGGCTTAATCAAGTCAAATAAAGAATTTACGAATATCGCCGTATCATACACATGTTCAATCACTTCAAGACATAATACTAAGTTTACACCTTTTGACCACTCAGAGGCGCTCTCCACAGTTTTCGCCAATGTCTTAAAGCCTTTTTGCCGGCAAATTTTCACAAACTCTTCATTAGGCTCAATCGCCCTTAACTGAGCCGATTTCCAGTGTAAAGAAAGTTCCTCAAGTAGCAACCCGTATCCCGCTCCCACATCGCAGATAACTTCGGGCTGAAAATTGTCTTTCCAAAACATATCATAGATTGCCTTGGCTTTTGGCCTGAATAAATTTTGGCGGCGTGATTGAACAACAGCTGGGAAAAAAACATTCGCCCAGAAATTTGCCGACTCACTATTTTTATAAAATGAATCGAGTTGTTTAGGGCAAGGGCGCGGTGAACAATATAGGCTATTGCATACGGCGCAATAATTTAAATTAAAACCGTGCTTGCTATATACTGGCTTTCTATCGGTGGAACCGCAGCCAGGACAAGGGACATCCACAAATTTTTCAGAGTTTTTTAGCATACTCCTAGCATCTTTAATGCTAAGTTCTAAATAACGCTCAAATAGCTTCTGCGGCCTTATATCGTTCTCTTTCATATTGTCAATCTCTTCCCAAGCTTTTTAACTCCTTGTGTATGTTAGAGCCTAAAAAAACAGTGTCCAGGCTAAAAGCTAAAAAAAGGAAACCTTCTCTCATCTTTTCATCAACTAGGCTGGCCTGACAAGGAACAACATGATACCCGGCCGGCTTCTTAACCGCTTTGCAAACTTCCTGATAGCGCTTGACAGCTTCTTTGACATCCTGCCGTTCGTAATCTCCCGGATAACCCATTGAAGCCGAAAGATCATAGGGCCCGATTATACTTGCATCTACCCCTTCAACTGCCAAAATTTCTTCAAGATTATCTATAGCTTGAATATGCTCTATCTGGACAACAACAACGCTATCAGAAGAAAGCCATTTTTTATACTCTTCGAAATTTAAACCGTATCCCTGGGCTCGAAACAACCCCACGCCTCTTTTGCCTTTAGGCGGATAACGCACTGCCTCAACCGCCTTTACCGCATCCTGGCGGTTATTGACCATAGGCACAATAACTCCATGGGCTCCGGAATCCATAACCCGTTTAATAATACCCGGATTGTTTTCTCCAACTCTCACTAAAGGCCTGCATCCAGCTAAATCGATTACTCTAATAAGTTCTTCAGCTTGAGAAAAAGTTATCGAAGAATGTTCCATATCAACAGCAAGCCAATCAAACCCTGATTTAGCCATAATCTCGGCGATTGCCGGAACACCCAAGGTAATCCATGACCCTAAAATTGGTTTGGGTTCTTTCAGCATTTCTTTAAATTTTTTCATTTATTCCTCCGCTTAATGTATCCATGCATTTATAAAACGCTGTCAATGATTTCCCTGAAATGGCTAATTTCTCGCATAGAAACAGCCATATTCGGCCTCATACGCACCGTCTTTTCGGCAGTAGGATTACATAAGAGTTTTTTATCATAGCAATCCTTAACGAATTTATCTCTCTCGCTTGGAGTCTCAAAATCAAAGGCGATAAGATGGCCGGAGCTGCGATAATTAAGCACTTTATCTTTTAAGGCTTCGGCGAATAACTTACTGTTGCTATTGGCTCTATCAAGTAAATCATATTTTTCGTAAGCTTTTAAAACATATGCGGCCCTAACGGCATCTATCAACTCTCCGTCAAAAGTAACCTCAAGCTTTCGATAAGGGCCTACCATGCATTCGTTGTATTTTTCCCTGGCAACTATTCCGCAAATCTGAGATTTTTTGCCGAACACAAGGACATCGGGTTCAATCCCTATTTTCGTCGAATACCACATAGTGCCGGTAACTCCAAACCCAGTCTGGATTTCATCAACAATAAAACAAATATCATTTTTCTTGCATAACTGTTGTAATTCCAATAACTCCTGAGGGGTAAAATAAATATCACCTGCTGTGCATTGTATAGCTTCAATAACAACAGCTACAATATTCCCGGAATCATTATTTTTTATATGCTGTTTAACTTCCTCTATTGAAAGATTTTTCCAGCTATTCTTAGGAAAATGCCTCATGCGTTCGGTCACACTCGAATGCCTGTCAGTAACAAAACCCCAGCTGTTAATTCCATGGAATCCCTTATCCAAAGCTAAGACCATAGGGTTTTTAACCTTTTTGTATTCCATAGCACATTTTATCGCCGCTTCAACCGCCAACGCCCCGGTGCAGGTATAATGCGTATAATCGGAAAAAATATATTTTCTGAAAATGTTTTCGAATTCATATAGTTCATCGGATTGAAAAAGATTATTAGCCATCCGGATTTTAGAGATATTCTCAATTTTCTTCTTGAAAGACTTATCGAAAATCTTATGATTATATCCCAGAGGCAACGATGAAAACATGCCGAAAAAGTCCAAAAATTCCCTTTGAGAGTTTTTATCAACCAAATATGATCCGTGACTTTTTTCAAAATCTATTTTTATGTCGAAGACTGTCCTTTTACCCATAATTCACCTTTTGATTATGTAGATTCAGAATAATCTTGCTCTTGGTAAATGTGTTCAACATCCTGGCGGCTTACAGCTAAACGTATAGCCATTTTATCTCCTCGAGCTATAATTTTATGCCTCCGGTTCCTTTCTATAAATATCACATCGCCTGCACTCACGTTTCTGGATATACCGTCAACAATCCACTCCCACTGCCCTTCAACAATATACCACCATTCGTCCCAACCTAAATGAAAGTGCATTCTGTTGCCCTCCCCAGGCATCTGGCCTATTAGGGTAGC
>JAQUWY010000017.1 GCA_028692655.1 Candidatus Omnitrophota bacterium
TATAGGGAAGAAGGGTATAGATTACAGTCTATGGGGGATTTACAAAAGGCTTTAGCCTATTATCAAAAATCTGCCTATATGGACCCTCTTTACTCTGAAGTACAGAATGATTTAGGAGTTGTTTACGAAGCCTTGGGAGATGAGGACAGTGCGCTTATGGCTTACAAGAAAGTGCTGGAACTGGACCCGTCTTATCTGCCTGCGTATACCAATCTTGCTTTTTTGTATGAGAAAAAGGGAGACGTTAAGAATGCCACTTTTTATTGGAAAAAAAGATATGAAATGGGCCAGGAAGGCGATTACTGGTGGGAGGTTTCCCGTCAGCACCTTTTAAAATTAGGGACATACCCGGAGGTAAGAAAAGCTCTCCTAGAAGAAAAAGCCGCCCGTCTTTCCAGGGACTATATTTACAAGCGTGAGCAGGAAAGGTTAAAGCTGAATGAAGAAGCAAAGCTGCACTTTGATATTGGAGAGCAGGCGTTTAAAAAAGGCGACCAGGAAACGGCTTTAAAAGAATTTCAAACAGTTCTTTCTTTGAACCCGCCGGATGAAGAGATGATAGGTAAGACTTTGAAGCTTCTTAAAGAATCCCAAAGAATATATCTGCGGGAGAAAGCTTATTCTGATGTAAGCAAGGCTGCAGGCAGTATGGAAAAGAGCGATTATTTATCCGCAGAGGAAAAACTCAAAGACGCAATTACGACTATTTCTCGTATTACCCAGGAACAATAAGTATTTACCATCCATTTAATCTAATAATTTCTAATTTTTGATGCTCAAAAAAACTGTTTATCTCGTTGATGGCACATCCTTATGCTACCGTTCTTTTTTTGCTATAAAACTTTCAACCTCTCAAGGGGTAGCTACAGGAGCGGTCTATGGGGTGTATCAGACTTTAAAAAAAATAATTTCAGCATACCAGCCGCAATATCTAGGAGTTTGCTTTGATGTTTCCCGTAAAACATTCAGGCAGGAAAAATATAGAGAATACAAAATAAACCGTCCTCCCTTGCCTGATGGGCTTAAGACTCAGATACCAATGGTAAGAAAGCTTATAGGATATATGGGAATAAAAATAGTGGAAAAGGAAGGGTTTGAAGCTGATGATGTGATAGCGACTTTAAGCACGCAAGCTGTTGAATCCGGAAACAAAGTAGTAATTGTAAGTTCTGATAAGGACTTATGCCAGTTAATGGAAAACGATAAAGTCGCAGTATATAACTATAATAAAGATATGCTTTTTACCAAGCAGGATTTTAAAAAAGAATATGGTTTTTCTCCCGCAAAAATCATTGATTTCTTGGCTTTGGCCGGGGATAGTGCTGATAATATACCCGGGGCACGGGGAATCGGAAAAGTTGGTGCTACAAAACTCGTGCAGGAGTTTGGAGAAGTTGAAAACATTTTCAATAATTTAGATAAGCTTCCTTCTCGTTTGAGAAGCATTATGGAAGAGAGTAAGGAAATCGTCCTTTTAAGTAAAGAGCTTGTCAGGCTTTCGGTTTGTTCCCTGAATACAGGCTGGCAGGAGTTGGAAATAGGACAGCCGGATTCTGAAAGTATTTACGATATGTTTTCAAGGCTGGAGTTTAAAAACCTGCTAAAGGGTTTACCTCAAGCTCCCTCTAATTTTGATGTTCCTTTAAAGCAGGACATACCCGAATATAAAAAAACCGAGAATCCGGTGTCTTTTTTCTTAAAGGAAGATAAGGCTTTTGTATACAGCGATGAAAAAGAATGTGTTTATTCTTTAAGCTTGCCGCAAGCTCAAGAATTCTTTAGATCTTATCCGGCAAAAAAAGTCGCTTATGGCGCCAAAAATCAATTTATGATTTTTGCGGGAACCGGTAGCGTATGGTTTGATGTAAAGATAGCCGCTTATCTTATTGATTCCGGCCTTAATGATTATAGCCTTGAATCGTTAATTTTCAGTTTTCTGGGAGAGCGGATACTTGAAGTCCCGGATGAAATAAAGCCTTATTTTATAAACAGGCTGTATGTAAAATTTTTGGAGCTGTTAAAGTCAGAAAACCTTGATAAGTTATTTTTTGATGTTGAAATGCCCCTTGTTTATGTTTTAGAAAAAATGCAGTCTGACGGTGTAAAAATAGACCTTAAAGTTATGAAGAAATTGTTAATAGAGGTGGGTAAGGAAACCGATGTTTGCCGCCGAAGAGTTTTTGAATTAGCCGGAAAAGAGTTCAATTTGAATTCTCCCAAGCAACTAAGAAGCATTCTCTTTGAAGACCTTAAGATAAAACCTGTTAAGAAAACAAAAACCGGATTTTCTACAAGCGAAGAAGTTCTGGAAAAACTTGCTTCCAAATACCCTATAGCGGGGTTTATATTGGAATACAGATATTTAAATAAACTTAAAACTACTTACATTATTCCTCTTATAGAGGATGTGGAGAAAAATAACGGCATACTTCATGCCCAGTTTAATCAAGCAGTGGCCCAGACCGGAAGGCTATCAAGCTCTTCGCCCAACCTTCAGAGTATACCGGCTAAGGGTAAGTTTTCTCAGGGCTTACGCCAGGCTTTTATTCCATCCTGTAAAGATGGTTATATTCTTTCCGGAGACTATTCTCAGATAGAGCTAAGAATTTTGGCCCATTTATCGGGAGATAGGCAGTTGATAGAAGCATTCAGCAAAGATTTGGATATTCATCGGTTTACCGCTAAGCTTCTTTTTTCAACACCTTTGGAAGAAGTAACCGAAGCTCAGAGAAATATAGCTAAAAGAGTTAACTTCGGGATTATTTACGGTATGAGTTCTTACGGCCTTTCCCGGGAGTTAGGCGTAAGCCCCGCAGAGGCCCAGTCTTTCATCGATGATTATTTTCGCCGCTATGAGGGTATAAAACAGTATATTGACAATATATGCCAGCAGGCTGAAAGTTCAGGTTTTGTTACCACAATCCTGGGCCGCAGAAAAAAGCTTGCAGATATTAAGAGCCCGAATTTACAGCTTCGGGAATTTTCCCGGCGTCAAGCCGTGAATGCTCCGATACAGGGTTCCTGCGCGGATTTAATCAAAGTTGCTATGGTAGATATACAGCGGAGGCTATGGAAAGATAACCTTAAAACAAAATTAATAATACAAATACACGATGAGCTAATTTTTGATGTGTTTGGGCCGGAACTTGAAACAATAAAGGAAATGGCCATTGAGTGTATGGAGAAGGCTATAAAGCTATCCGTTCCGGTCAAAGTTAATATAAAATATGGCCCCAGTTGGGGGCAGTTGCAGAAGAATTAATAGAAGTTATTTTTAAAGCATTATTTATCGAAGGCAATACGTGCTTATATTAGGGTTGACAGGAAATTTAGCCAGCGGTAAAAGCTCAGTTTTGAAGCTTTTGAAAGGAAAAGGAGCTGTTGTTTACGATGCCGACAGAAAAGTCCATGAGTATTACAGTAAGACAGCCAGCTTACTTTGCAAAAAAGTCATGAGCTTATTTCCGGAAGCTAAAGGCAGTAGAGGCGCAATCTGCCGCAGAAAACTATCCCGGATTGTTTTTGCTGATAAGGCAAAGCTCAAACGGCTGGAAGAGCTGGTGCATCCGGTTATCATAAAAGATATGCTGCAGTGGATAAAAAAGATGCGTAATGCATGGGGAGGGAAAAAAAAGCCTAAAATGTGCGTTGTTGAAGTGCCGTTACTTTATGAGAAAAATTTATCCAGGCATTTTGACGGTGTTATCCTGGTAAGGAGCAAGAAAAAGCTGCTTATGGAGCGGGCTATAAAAAAATACAAATTTTCTAAACACGAGGCAAAAAAACGGTTGTCGTTATATATGCCTATTAAAGAAAAAATAAAACGGGCAGATTATTTGATTAATAATGATTTTGATTTTTTAAGTTTGAAAAAGGAGGTTGATTTACTGTGGAGAAAAGTAAAGTAAAGGCAAAAACAAAGAGTGCGGAATTAGACGATAGCGTTGATATCGGCATGTTAAAGGATATGAAAATATCCGAATTAAACAAGATATCCAAAGATTTAAATATTAACGGTTTAAGCGGGCTAAAAAAACAGGATTTGATTTTCAGGATTCTTCAGGCCCAGGCTGAAAAAAAAGGGCTTATGTTCGGAGACGGGGTTCTTGAGGTTCTGCCGGAAGGGTTTGGGTTCTTAAGGTCTACTAACTATAATTATCTTCCTTCACCGGACGATATTTACGTTTCACCTTCTCAGATAAGAAAATTTTCTTTAAGGACAGGAGATACGGTTAGCGGACAGATAAGGCCGCCCAAAGATAACGAAAAATATTTTGCTCTTCTTAAAGTGGAGGCAGTTAATTTCGAAAATCCGGAAGAGTCCCGCAAACGGGTTCTCTTCGATAATTTAACGCCAATATACCCTAAGGAGAGATTTATAATGGAGACGACTCCTGAGGAGATGTCTACCCGCGTGCTTGATTTGCTGTGCCCGATCGGTAAAGGCCAGAGAGGTCTTATAGTGGCTCCGCCTTACAGCGGTAAAACAGTCCTTTTACAGAGAGTAGCCAATGCCATTATGAATAATTTTCCGGATTCTATTTTGATGGTTCTGTTGATTGATGAGCGTCCGGAAGAAGTTACTGAAATGAGAAATACAGTGAAAGGTGAAGTGGTCAGTTCCACTTTTGATGAACCGGCCCAGAGGCACGTTCAGGTAGCGGAAATGGTTATGGATAAAGCAAAGAGGCTGGTGGAGCACAAGAAGGATGTAGTGATCCTGCTTGACAGTATTACGCGGTTAGCCAGGGCTTATAACCTCGTTGAGCCGCATTCAGGGAGGATCCTTTCCGGAGGTATAGATTCCAATGCTCTGCATAAGCCTAAGAGGTTTTTTGGAGCTGCCCGGGCATTGGAAGAGGGCGGTTCGCTAACCATTATTGCTACTGCTCTGGTTGATACCGGCTCAAGGATGGACGATGTAATATTTGAAGAATTTAAGGGTACCGGCAATATGGAAATAACTCTCGATAGAAGTATTTTCCAGAGAAGAGTATATCCTTCCATAGACATAAAGCGTTCCAATACCCGTAGAGAAGAGCTGCTGATTCATCCGGATGAACTTCAGAGAATATGGGTATTAAGAAAGGCCTTGAATGAGCTTAGCTCTGTGGAAGCCCTGGAGCTTTTGATTGAAAAATTATCAAAAACCAAGAATAACGTGGAATTTTTATTAACGCTGAATAAGTAAATGAAGCCACTATTTATGGAGCCTGTTTGCTTTTTGAAAAGTGTACAGGCGAACATAAGTAGTGCAGCTGAATTTATCCCGCCCTTTTGGTGAGGGCGGCAGTAATAAAATAACCCGTCAAAAGGGCGGGATTTAATTCGCAGACGGGCTAACAAAAGCCCTATGATTTATGAATCTTAAAAGATTGCATAAATCATCTGCTCATCAAAGGAGGGTAAAAAGATGAAAAAAAAGGTGCATCCAAAATATGAAGAGGCGACAATTATGTGTGCCTGCGGTAATGTGATTCATACCCGTTCTACAAAAAAGACTATCAACGTTGAAATATGCTCTAAGTGCCACCCCTTTTTTACAGGTAAACAGAAATTTGTCGATTCTGAAGGAAGGGTGGAGAAATTCCAAAAAAAGTACGGAAAAAAGAAATAAAAGCATAAACAAGCAATCAAAAACGAGAAGATAGTAGATGCTTAATTTAAGCAAATTTAAACAGGAATATCAGGAATTAAGCCGGAAGCTTTCAGGCAGTGAGGCTACTAAAGACAGAGATTCATATGCTAAGCTGGCTAAAAGATTTTCTTATCTGGAAAAAGTCATTGCTTTAGATGATGCCCGGGCAGCGCTCAGGCAGGAAGTGGAACACCTGAAAGCTATCGTTGCTGATTCTTCTGAGAGCCAGGATATGAAAGATTTAGCCCGGGAAGAAATTCCGAAACTTGAAAGTAGAATAAGTTCACTAATGGCCCAGATAGAGGAAAAGCTGTTTGAAGAAGATGTCCAGGAGCACGATGTAATCATTGAAATAAGGGCTGCTGCCGGAGGGGAAGAATCGGCTTTATTCGGGGCTTCTCTTTTTAAAATGTATTCCAAATACGCTGAATTACGCGGGTGGAAATTCGAAGTTTTAAGTTCCAGTTCCACAGAAATAGGCGGGTACAAGGAGGTCGTTTTTTCGATAAAAGGCAAAGGGGCCTGGAACCGGCTTAAATTTGAAAGCGGCGTGCACAGGGTTCAGAGGGTTCCGGTGACTGAATCGGGAGGTAGAATCCATACCTCTACTGTTACTGTTGCGGTTTTAGTAGAACCTAAAGAGGTTGACGTAAAAATTAACCCGGAGGATTTAAAAATTGATACTTACAGGGCTTCCGGAGCCGGAGGCCAGCACGTTAATGTTACTGATTCGGCGGTTCGCATTACTCATTTGCCTACAGGGACTATAGTAAGTTGTCAGGATGAACGTTCACAGATTAAGAACCGTGCTAAAGCAATGAGGGTTATCAAAGCTAAGATTATGGAAAAGGTGGCGCGTGATGAAACCAATAAAGTTATACAGGCAAGAAGGACGCAGGTAGGTACCGGGGATAGAAGCGAAAAAATAAGAACATATAATTTTCCGGAACGAAGAGTTACTGATCACAGGATAAATTTTACCATATACCGGCTGGAAGAGGTTCTCCAAGGCGATATGGATGAAGTTACAAACGCCCTGCTAAAAGAAGAACGAAGAAAAATGTATGAAGCTAAAGGACTGGCTTAAAAAAGAAGGAAACGGTTTTAGCGACAGGGATCTTAAATTTCTTATACGGGATTTTTTTTCTAAAGACATAAACTCTGTACTTACAGAGGATATTTCTATTGACCAGAAGTTTGAGCGCCGGATGAATATGGTTTTACAGAAATATTCCTGCGGCATGCCTATGGCTTATATTCTTGGCCGGGAAGATTTCTTCGGATTGGATTTCGCAATTGACGAGCATTGTCTTATACCGCGTCCGGAGACTGAATTGATAACGGAAAGAGCCATAGAAATAATAAATCTTAACAACTTTGACGATATCCTAGATTTATGCTGTGGCTGCGGTAATATTGCCATAAGCATTCAGAAAACTATTCCTCGTAAATTGAACATAACTGCCTCTGATTTAAGCAAGCCGGCTTTAGAAATAACTAAAAAGAACGCTGATACCTACAAAGTCTATTTACGGCTGGCTGAATCGGATTTGTTTAATGAATTTGAAAATGAGCAATTTGATATTATAGTAACAAATCCTCCTTATGTCCCAAAGCAGGATATAAAAGGCTCTTTAGTTTATGAACCTTGCCTGGCACTTGAAGCCGGAGAGGACGGGTTATTTTTTATTCGCAAGATAATTAATAATGCTCATTTACACTTAAAAGATAAAGGTTTTATTGTTATGGAGATGGGCTATAATCAAAAAGAGGCGGTGGCCGGTTGTATTAAGGAATCGGGCTTATATGATATTGTGGATTGGATAAAGGATTATTCCGGACGCTGGAGAGGAGTCATTCTGAAAGTTAAAACTTAAAAAAGGAATAAATGTCGGTGTTCGCTTTTAGGTTTTCGGCCATCGTATTTAAAATTAACGCAAACCGTAAACCGCATACTGCTAATCTTTTTTGTATTAAAAATGGATAAGTTTATAATTTATAAGTCAAAATTATCAGGGGAAGTCAGTATAGGAGGTTCCAAGAATGCCGCTTTGCCTATAATGGCTGCAACTCTATTGACGGATGAAGCCTGTGTTATTGACAATGTGCCGGATCTTCGTGATATACGTACTATGGTAGGAATCCTGGAAGTTTTAGGCAAGGAAATCTCTTTTGAAAAAAATACTCTTGTTATTAAATCTAAAAAAAGCCGAAAATTTGTAGCACCTTACAGGCTTGTAAAAACCATGAGAGCTTCTTTTTGCTGTCTGGGCCCGCTATTGGCTAAACAGAAAAAAGCTAAAGTAGCTTTGCCCGGCGGCTGCGTTATCGGCCCAAGGCCGGTAGATTTGCACATTAAAGGATTAAGGGAATTAGGTGCTGATATATATGTGGATAAAGGATATTGCTGTGCTCAGGCAAAGAGCCTTTTGGCAAAACATATATATTTAGGGGGGGCGTTCGGTTCTTCGGTTCTTGCCACGGCCAATGTGTTGATGGCGTCTGTTTTTACCAAAGGACAAACTGTTATTGAATATGCGGCCTGCGAGCCGGAAATAGAATGCTTGGCTTTATTCCTGAAGAAGATGGGAGCGGACATAACGGGAGAAGGCTCTCCGTTATTGAGAATAAAGGGTGTAAAAGAATTAAGCGGCTGTAATTTTAAGATAATTCCTGACAGGATTGAAGCCGCTACTTTTATAGCCGCCGGCTTGGCTACAGGTTCTAAAATCAAAATAACCGGCGCCGAACCATTGCATCTTACCTCAGTTTTAGAAGTGGCAAAAAATATGGGTGCTTCTGTAATGGTTAGCCGAGATTCGGATTTGTTCATAAAGCCTAAATCATTTATCCATCCGGTCAACATAACGACTCTTGCCTATCCGGGATTTCCTACTGATTTACAGGCACAATTTATGGCTTGCTTATGTTTAGGAAAGGGGATTTCGTTAATTGTGGAAAAAATTTATCCCGACCGTTTTATGCATGTTGCCGAGTTAAACCGTATGGGAGCCGGTATACAAAGAAGCGGCCCTTATGCTGTTGTTGAAGGCCGGAAGAAACTGTACGGAGCCGAAATAATGGCTTCTGATTTGAGAGCTTCAGCTGCTTTAGTGATAGCAGGCTTGGCCGCTGAGGGAAAGAGCGAAGTTTCGAGAGTCTACCATATTGACCGCGGCTATGAAAACATAGAAAACAAACTCGAAAAACTCGGAGCCAAAATAAAAAGAGTAAAGCAATAATATGAGAGTATTAGTTATAGATAATTATGATTCTTTTACTTATAACCTTGTCCAATACTTGCAAGAACTGGGGGCGGATACTTTTGTTTACCGCAATGATGCCATTGCCGTCAAGGATTTAAAGACCAAAAAGTTTGACCGGATAGTGATTTCTCCCGGACCGGGCCGTCCCCAAGATGCAGGAATCAGCATAAAAGTTATCGATGCTTTTCACAAAAGTATTCCTATATTAGGGGTATGCCTCGGGCACCAATGCATAGGGTATTTTTTAGGAGGGTGTATTGTCAGAGCCGGAAAAATAATGCACGGGAAAACTTCGCTTATCCATCATGATGGCAACCAGATATTCAAAGGGGTCAAGAACCCTTTTGAGGCTACGCGTTATCATTCATTAGTTATAAAGCCTGAATCTTTACTCAAAACATTAACCGTGAATGCTAAAACTGATGATGGTATAATAATGGGCATAAAAATGAAAGAATTTCCTGTTTTCGGCGTGCAATTCCATCCCGAGTCAATATTGACGAAGGAGGGCAAGAAGATTTTAAAGAATTTTTTAAATTTAGAATTCAAGAAACCCGGCCGCAGTAAAAAAGAAAGATGATTCAGGAAACTATCACAAAATTACTGGATAAAAAAAACTTATCAGCTCAAGAAGCAGAAGAAGTTTTTAAGGAGATTTTTGACTCAAAAACTACTCCGGCCCAGATAAGCGCTTTCCTGGTAGCTTTAAGAGCCAAAGGCGAAAGCCAAGAAGAAATTTATGCTGCTGCTAAAATTATACGGGAATATTCAATAAAAATTAATATTCATGGTTCATTTCTTGGGGTAGAAATTGACGAAAGCCATACAATCGATACATGCGGAACCGGCGGCTCAGCGGTCAATAAATTTAATATTTCAACAGCTGTGGCTTTTGTTGTGGCTTCAAGCGGGGCAAGAGTGGCAAAACATGGTAATAGGGCTATGTCTTCAAGCTGCGGCAGTGCCGACGTATTGGAAGAACTGGGCATAAAGATTGATGTAACACCACAAGTGATGGAAAATTCCCTCAAGCAGGTGGGTATAGGTTTTCTTTATGCTCCCCTGTATCATCCGGTTCTTTCTCGGGTAGCAGAAATAAGAAAAGAGATTAAGGTTAGGACAATTTTTAACCTCTTAGGGCCTCTTTGCAATCCGGCAAGGACCCCTTATCAGCTTTTAGGGGTTTACTCTGAAGAGTTAGCTCCGCTTATGGCTAAAGCTTTAAGGAAGCTGGGGCTTAAGAGGGCCTTTGTCGTATACAGCAAGGATCTTAAAGATGAAATTTCTTTAGGCGCTGAAAATAAAGTTTATTTTTTAGATAAAAATAGAATTAAAAAATTCTCTTTACGGGCCTCAAGCTTTGGGCTGAAACGTGTTCCTTTGGAAAAAATAGAAGTTTCTAATAAAAAAGAAAGCGCCAGGGTTATAAAAGAAATATTGGAAGGTAAAAAGGGCCCTCACAGGGACATAGTCCTTGCTAATGCAGCGGCTTGTTTTTATATTTTAGGAAAAGTAAATACTCTTAAAGAAGGCGTTAAGCTTGCGTCTCAATTAATAGATACAGGAAAGGCAAAAGATAAGTTTTTAAACTTTAAAGATTTTCTTGAAGCGCAAAGCGGCGCAGGCAAAAGTAAATGAAGATTAACGTATATGCATAAAATACTTTCACTTATTTTGGAGACAAAAAAGAAAAGAGTAGAGGTTCTTAAGAAAAATTATGATGCTTTTTCGTCTTTGGTTAAGAAAGCCCCTTCTCCTATTCCGTTCAGAAGAGCTATAAAGCGGGAAGGAAAGATTTCCCTGATTGCCGAAGTAAAGCAAGCCTCTCCTTCAGCCGGTGTGCTGCGTAAAGAATTTGATCCTGTAAAAACAGCTGAAATTTTTATGCGGGCCAAAGCCAATGCCGTATCGGTGGTAACGGAGGAAGATTTTTTCCTGGGTAAGATAAATTACATAGAAGATATTAAGAAAAAAGTAAATTTGCCTGTCTTGCGTAAAGACTTTATACTTGAAGAAGTTCAGGTTCTGGAATCTCGGGCAGTGGGCGCTGATGCTATTTTGTTGATTATGGGGGTATTAGATGGAGAAAAGCTTGAGGGGTTGTATAAATTTTCTAAAAATCTGGGCATGGATGTTATAGTAGAGGTCCATACGGAGAAAGAGCTGAAAAAAGCCTTAAATATCGGGGTTGATATAATAGGTATAAATAATAGAAATCTACACACTTTTCAGATAAATCTTGAACGTTTTAAGAAATTGGCTCCTTTCGTTCCCGAAGAAGTCGTTTTAATAAGTGAAAGCGGCATAAAGACGCTTAAGGATGTATTACTTTTTAAAGGTTTGGGAGCGGATGCTGTTCTTATCGGGGAAACGTTGATGAAAGCCGAAAATATAGAAGAAAAGATAAAAGAATTGCATATAGATGTATAACGCACGGATTAAATATCCGTGTTAATCCGTGTAGAATCTGTGAAAATCCGCGATTAGAACGAAAGTGAGCAATGATTAAGGTAAAAATTTGCGGTATTACTAATTTAGAAGATGCTTTAGCAGCATCTTTTTTGGGGGCTGATGCTTTAGGCTTTATATTTTCCAGGAGAAGCCCGCGTTTTATTAATGAAAAGGCAGCTAAAAAAATAATCAATTCGCTTGATCCGTTTCTGATTAAAGCCGGGGTATTTCTTGACCAGGACAAGGAAGAAGTTTTAGGCATAGCCAGCCGCCTGCATTTGGATGTATTGCAGTTCCATGGTTCAGAAGCGCCAGCTTATTGCAGATTTTTTAGGCCGAACTTTAAGATAATAAAAACAATATTTCCAGAAGAAGGCGCTTGCGCTTCTACGGTATCCCGCTATAACGTGGATGCTTTTCTATTTGATATTAAATACGAGGATAAACAGAGAGGAAGCAAGGTTCTATCCCCCTTAGCGATTGAAGAAATAAAATCGTTAGCAAGAGAAAAAAGAGTTATTATTTCCGGAGGATTAAATCCTAAAAATTTAAACAGGATCAAAAAAATAAAGCCTTATGCGGTTGATGTGGCTAGCGGCGTTGAGAGTATGGTTGGCAAGAAAGACGAAAAACTCGTGGAGAAGTTTATAAAGGGGATTAAAAATGAAGCTTCCCGATAATAGAGGGTATTTTGGGGAATTCGGAGGAAAATTTGTTCCCGAAACTATATCATACTGTCTTGAAGAAGTGGAGAGGGTTTATCATAAACAAAAAAAATCAAAAGTTTTCAAAAAAGAATTGGATTTTTATTTAAAAGAATATGCCGGACGCCCGACTTTGCTTTATTATGCTGAGAATCTAAGTAAATATTTAGGAATGAAGGTTTATCTTAAGCGTGAAGACCTTCTTCATACGGGCGCTCACAAGATTAATAATGCTCTGGGCCAGGGCCTTCTGGCAAAGGCAATGGGCAAAAAAAGAATTATCGCCGAAACCGGAGCCGGCCAGCACGGAGTGGCAGTCGCCACTGTATGCAGTTTGTTGGGGTTTAAATGTGATATTTTTATGGGACAGGAAGATATCGAAAGACAGAGCATGAACGTCTTTCGGATGAAGGTCCTGGGTGCAAAAGTTATTCCTGTAACTACAGGCTCATGCACTCTTAAGGATGCCTGCAACGAGGCATTTCGTGACTGGGTAACTAATGTAAGTGATACACATTATCTTCTGGGTTCTTGCCTGGGCCCGCATCCCTACCCTCTTATAGTCAGAGATTTTCAGTCAGTTATCGGTAAGGAAGCCAGAGTGCAGATATTAAAAAAAGAGAGGCGCCTTCCAGACTATTTGGTTGCCTGTGTGGGTGGAGGCAGTAATGCCATAGGCCTTTTTTACCCTTTTTATAAAGATAAAAAAGTAAAGCTGATCGGGGTGGAAGCAGCAGGGTTCGGTTTGCAAAGTTATAATGCCGCTACCCTCGTTAAGGGTAAAATAGGGGTCTTTCAGGGGACAATGTCCTATGTTTTGCAGGATTCCCAGGGACAAATCAAAAACGCTCATTCTATAGCTCCGGGCTTAGATTATCCCGGAGTCGGGCCGGAACATTCCTTTTACAAAGATACAAAAAGAGCTGTTTATGGCACGGTTACCGATAAAGAAGCCATAGAGGGATTTAAGATGCTTTCTGAGCTTGAGGGCATAATCCCGGCTTTAGAAAGTTCCCATGCCATAGCGTATTTAAGAAAGTTATCTAAAAAAGCTAAGAACAGGCTGGTTTTAGTCTGTCTTTCGGGAAGAGGGGACAAGGATTTGGATATCGTTCGTCAGGCGCAGATTAGCGCAGATACGAAAAAACGCAGATAATCGTAGATAACAGTTAAATCAAAAATTAAAAAGCAAAGATAAAAAACAATATCCATTTTCATTAATTAAAATGGAGAGACGCAAGCGCATATTAATAAAATATCCGTGTTAATCTGTATATTAAATCCGCAAGAATCAGTATTTTGAATAAAGTAAGCAAATGAGATTAAAAGAGAAATTTAATCAGCTGAAAAAAAAAGGCAAGAAAGCGTTTATCGCCTACATACCCTTTGGTTTTCCTGATATCAAATCTACCAAAGGTATCTGTTTGGCTTTGCAGGAAGCCGGAGCAGATATAATCGAAGTAGGCATACCTTTTTCCGATCCTTTGGCTGACGGGCCTATTATTCAGCAGGCTACAACAGTTGCTTTAAATAAAGGTGCTACGATATCGATGATCTTTGAGGCAATGGAAAAGCTTAAAAAAAGCTTGAAGATCCCGGTGATGTTGATGTCTTATTATAATCCTATCTTGCAGTTTGGGAGAGAGAGGTTTTTTGGCCGAATGAAAAAAGCAGGTATAGGGGCGGTAACCATAGTTGATCTTCCGGTAGAGGAAAGCCTTGAATATAAAAAAACAGCTGAAAAATTTGATATTGATACGATATTTTTTGTTACCCCGGTTACACCCTCAAAGAGGATATCAAAGATAGCGAAAGCTTCAAGAGGTTTTATTTATTACGTTTCAGTTACAGGCATTACTGGTCCAAGAGACTTTAATTATTCTTCTTTAAAGAAGCATATAGATATTTTGAAGAAGAAAACTTCCTTGCCGGTTTGTGTAGGTTTTGGAATTCATACAAAGAAACAGGTAAAAGTTATAAGCAGCTTCAGTGATGGGGTAATCGTTGGAAGTGAAATTGTATCTTTTATAGCCGCCAATCACAGCAAAAATGATTTTCTAAAGAAATTAAAAAAGCAAATATTGTCTCTTAAAGGAGACGGTTGACCCCGCGTGATTCCGGAATAATTTTTTAAGATTTATGTATGAAATAATAAATGTCAACGGCGTAACCTTTATCTTTTCGCCTTTTACTAATGTAGAAACGGCTTCTCTGGGAGTATTTTTGCCGGTGGGTTCAAGGTTTGAAACTAACTCCACTAAAGGCATTGCTCATTTTCTCGAGCATATGTTGTTTAAAGGCAGTGCTAATTATTCTTATCGCCGCATAAAAGAAGAGGTAGAGGGAAGAGGAGGCTCTCTCAATGCTTTTACTTCCCAGGAAATAACAGCTTATTACGCGGTATTTTTAAATAAGAATTTGCCCCTTAATTTGGATATTCTTCTGGATATGGTTTTTTCTCCTCTTTTAAAAGAGCGGGATATCGAAAGAGAAAGGGCAGTAATACTTGAAGAGATAAAAATGTATAACGATTTGCCGGTACCAAGGGCTATAGCCCTTCTCGATAGCCTTTTATGGAAAAATCATCCTCTGGGCGAAGAGATAATAGGCCGCGTTGACACAGTCAAGAAAATAAGCCATAAGGACCTTAAAAGCTTTAGCCAGGCTTATTATATACCTTCAAATGCTGTTGTATCTTTTGGCGGTAATTTTTCTAAATCAAAGATAATAGGCTTAATAAAGAAAAAAGTAGTTGCGGGAGCAAGGAGGTCAGAACTTAAAATTGTTAAGCCTTCCGCTTGCAGAGGCATCAATATCAAGACTGAAAAAAAAGAACTTCAGCAATGCCAGTTGTGTTTGGGTTTTCGGGCCCCGTCTTTCCAGGAACCGCATAAGCTGGCTATTCAACTTATTCATGTCATTATGGGTGCGAATATGAGCAGCCGTTTTTTTGAAGAGTTAAGAGAAAAGAAATCTTTATGCTATGATATATCCACCGAGGTCCGCCGCTACCATGACAGTGGAGCATTTCTCGTCCACATGGGTTTGGACAAAACTAAAGTGATAACGGCAATAAGAGCTATTCTTAACGAGCTTACCAAGCTAAAAAAAAGGGATGTGCCTGCAAAAGAATTGTTACGGGCTAAAGATTATCTCTTGGGGCAGACTGCCATGAGTTTTGAACGCCCTCAGGGCAGGATGTTCTATCTGGCTGAAAGCTATATCACCGAAGGCGAAATTTATGACTTTGCCGGTATCAAGAAAAAGATTGAAAAGATAAATTCTGCCGAAATAAAGCAGTTGGCAAGTAATATTTTTTCTTTCAAGGATATTTGCATTTCTTGTGTGGGCAATATTGACGATAAACTGGATGAGGAGATAAAATGCCTAAAAAAAACACTGTAAAGACTAGAAAGTCTACTGCCAAAAAAAGCTCAACTTCCAGGGCTAGGGCCCTGAAAATAGCCAGAATTGTAGCTGCCAAACAGGCAGAGGATGTATTAATCCTGGATGTAAGCAAGATCAGCAGTTTATGTGATTATTTTGTTATTTGTTCGGGAACTTCGGCCAGACAGGTACGGGCTATTTACGAAGAGGCCTTGAGGGAATGCAAGAAAGATGAGGTTGGCGTGGGGCATCGGGAGGCAGACGATGATTCTCACTGGGCCCTGGTTGATTTTTTTGATGTCATTCTTCACGTCTTTGATTCAGAGGCAAGAAGTTTTTACAATTTAGAATACTTATGGAAAGAGGCAAAGAAAGTCCCTTTCAAAATTACTTCCGGAAAACCGCGAGAGCAGAATCTTCGTTAACTCTCTTCCTATTTCTTTTTTTCTTTTCCGTTTAAGAATAAAAATCATTTATTTGTAGCAATTTTATTTTTTTTCTGGTAAAATAAATTCATACTAAGTTTTTATTTTTATATGCGAGTAAAAAATATAAGCAAAAAATACGAAAAAGTATTGACAAGTTGCTGCAAATTTGCTAAATTAAAATCAGAGGGTGATTCCAATAAATGGTTTTGGAATTAAAAAGGAGGTGATTCATGGCAGTTAAAAAAGCAAAGAAAAAAGCTACAAAGAAAAAAGCTACAAAGAAGAAAAAGAAATAAGTAGATAATAAGGGTTGAACAAACCTTTGTTATGCTTCTTAGGAATAAAATTTCTACAACTTTGAAATTAAACCCCGCGCCCTAAAAGCGCGGGGTATCTTTTTGTAAAAATTATACCGGATGAAGAAATTTTCATATAGCTGGTTTGGGGTTTTCAGATTTCCAGCAGAATACCTTAATGTAACAAGGATTAAAAACTATATAGCTTTTCGGCCCGCATTTTGATATAATCCTTAATGTTGTTAGTGATTTAGAGATAAAACAGGAGCCGGGCAAATATGTTTACAGGCATTATCCAAGAAGTGGGCCGCGTTGAGCGGGTAGACAAAAAGGGGCATTTTTTAGGATTAGGCGTCAAATCTTCAATTATTTACGAAGCCAGCCAACCCTCGGATAGTGTTTCAATTAATGGTGTTTGCCTTACTGTGGTAAAAAAGGATAAAGGAATTTTGTTTTTTGAAGCGGTTCAGGCAACACTTGAAAATACGAATATTAAGCGTTTAAAAAAAAATGGGAGAGTCAACCTTGAGCCGGCTCTTAAAGTGGGAGAGAAACTGGGAGGCCACTTTGTCCTGGGCCATATAGATGCTGAAGCCAGGTTATTGCACTTGGATGATCGAAGAGGCTATTGGAGGCTTGAGGTGGAGCTGCTTTCTTTATTTAGAAAATCAATAATCGAAAACGGCTCTGTCAGCATTGATGGAGTATCTCTTACGGTGAAGAAGATTTTCTCTAAATCTTTTACTGCGGATATAATACCTTTCACATATAGTCATACCATTATGCAATACCGAAAGCCCGGTGATTGGCTGAATCTGGAGTTTGATTATTTGCTGAAGGGTAAATCGAAGTAGTTTAGTGAAGGGGATTGGATAATACCTTACATTTTCGGGGGGTAGCGCAGTTTGGCTAGCGCGCAACGTTCGGGACGTTGAGGCCGCGGGTTCAAGTCCCGCCCTCCCGACATTCTTTTATAATCGAAAGCCATTACATTAAAGAGAAAAGCTATGATGTCAGGTAGGGCCTAATACATTCTTGGATGCAATGTAAGCCTTCGGCTCTTTTGCTTTGCAAAAGATTGCATGCAAGTCCCGCCCTCCCGACATTCTTTTATAATCGAAAGCCATTACATTAAAGAGAAAAGCTATGATGTCAGGTAGGGCCTAATACATTCTTGGATGCAATGTAAGCCTTCGGCTCTTTTGCTTTGCAAAAGATTGCATGCAAGTCCCGCCCTCCCGACCATACTACGCAGTCTTGAAAGAAATTCATAGAGGCATGCTACGTATGGCAGGCCATACTAAGCCATTGCGAAATAACTTCTATAGAAGCATACTTGCCATTCAAAGCTTGCCAGAGCGTCTTTAGCAGCTTCTTTTGTTTACAGCATGTTAGGTGAAATACTATTTCAAGGATTTGAATAAGATGAATAAACGTTATTTTGAAGTACGCAGAGATTGCCCGACTTGTAAATCAACGGATACTAGAGAAATATATTCTTGCAGTTTTCTCAAACCACCGATTAGAGAATTCTTAAAATCATTCTATTTGCCACAAGGGAAGATTGAATTTGAGTATTTAAAAGAAGCTGACTTTGTTCTCGAAGAATGCAATGGTTGCGGAACGATTTTCCAAAAAGAAATTCCAAACAGCTCTTTAATGAATAAGCTATACGAAGAATGGATTGACCCGAGGAAGGTTTTTGGTTTGGATTCAAGGAAAGATAACCTGTCTAAATTTTCGTATTACGCGCAAGAAATAATGATGATAATCGCATTTTTTAATAAGATGCCTAGCCAATTGAAACTTTTCGATTTTGGAATGGGTTGGGGAAAGTGGTGTTATATGGCAAAAGCTTTTGGCTGTAATTCTTATGGAGCTGAATTATCAAAAACCAGAGTTGAATATGCCCAATCTCAGGGCATAAGGGTAATCACGTGGGATGAGATTCCCGACTATAGTTTTGACTTTATAAATACTGAACAAGTTTTTGAACATATCCCAGAGCCTCTTGAGACCTTACGTTATTTAAAAAAATCGTTAAAACAAGATGGACTAATAAAAATAAGTGTACCTAATGGGGAAGACATTAAGCGAAGATTGAAAATAGGGAACTGGATGTCGCCCAAAGGTTCTAAGAATTCTCTTAATCCGGTTAGCCCTCTTGAGCATATAAATTGCTTTAAACAGGATTCAATTACTAAAATGGCAGATATAGCCGGGTTAGAGTTAGCAAAAATGCCTATGACTTCACAGCTGGTTTATGCTAAGGATTGGAAGGGGATGAAGCAGGTAATCAAAAGTTTAGCAAAGTTTATATATGGAAATATACATGGAAATTTATCCCAGAAAGGTACATATCTGCTTTTTCGGCAAAAGAAAAATAGCACCCTCCTTCCTATTTAAGATGTATTTTTTGATTGAAAAATAGCCCCAATAGTATATACTAATCTTGTTATAAGACTATTGTTTTCCAGAAAATCCGGTCATTTCATTCTATCTATTTTTAATTCAGGCAGAGGCACTTATGAAGTTTTTTTTAGGCATTGACTGGGGAGGTACGTATATAAAAGCCGGCCTTGTTAGCCCTACGGGAAAAATTATTAAAAAGAGAGTTTATACTTCAAAAAATTTACGTCAAAAGAATTCTTTTATAAGAAATATAGAGCTTCTTGTTGAAGAATTCGGGAAAGATAAAATAAAAGGTATCGGTATAGGGGCCCCGGGTATAATTAATACCAAAGGGGGGCTTATTTATTACCTGCCCAATATTGCCGGTTGGAAGAATTACCCCTTAAAAAGAGTTCTGGAAAAACGCCTTAAGAAACCGGTTTTTATTGATAATGATGCCAACGTGTTCGGTTTAGCTGAGAGCCGCGTAGGTTCCGGCAAAGGCAAATCTCGAGGTATATTTTTGACTTTAGGTACGGGATTGGGTGGAGCGGTAATTGTTGGCGGTAAACTTCTGGAAGGAGCTACGAGTGCCGGAGAGCTGGGGCATGTTCCTGTAAGTTTAAAAGGAAAGCACTGCGGCTGCGGTTCGCGTGGCTGTATAGAAACATATGTCGGCAACAGGTATCTTTTATCACGCTATAACAGAATTTCTAAGCCAAACAAATCGGCAAAAGAAGTTAAAGATATTTTTGAAATGGCCAAGGCCGGAAATAAACAGGCTATAGCTGTATGGGAAGATTTTTCTTATGTTTTAGGAAGATTTCTTGCCGGGATGATAAATGTTTTTAATCCGCAGGTCATTGTATTCGGAGGAGGAGTTTCAGGGGCATTTAGCCTGTTTAAACCGTTAGTAAAAAAGGCTATAGACAAATATGCCATGTGGCCGCAGTTAAAAGGGCTGACTTTGGTTAAGGCAAAAGTCAGTGAGCCGGGGATAATAGGGGCAGCACTCTTAGCTAAAGAGAGCCTTTTATTGCATAAATAAGAGCAGATAACCACGGATTTCACGCTAATATTCACGAAGGATTACTTTTGTGTGTAATTTGTGTAGATTCGTGTCTGAACAAAGCGAACAGGAGGAAGGATGAAGCTGTTTATCGATACCGCTAATCTGGAAGAAATAAAAAAGGCCAATTCTTACGGTGTGCTTGACGGTGTGACTACAAACCCTACTCTCCTGTCCCGGGAAAAATCAGAGCCTATGGCGCAACTTAAAAAAATAGCTGAAATTGTAAAAGGGCCTATAAGCGCTGAGATTATAGGCTTAGAAAGCGGGAAAATGGTAGAAGAAGCAAGAAAGCTATCGGAAATTTCCTCTAATATCGTGATAAAGATTCCCTGCACTACCGAAGGCTTAAAGGCAACAAGTATGCTTAGCCGGGCAGGAGTAAAAACCAACTTAACCCTTTGTTTTTCTTCTTCCCAGGCTCTTTTGGTTGCTAAAGCCGGAGCAACTTATATTTCTCCTTTTGTGGGCAGGCTGGATGATATATCTTTGGAAGGTATGAATTTGGTGAGAGACATACGGTTAATTTATGATAATTACGGTATAGGCACGCAGATAATCACAGCCTCTATTCGTCACCCTCTTCATTTTTTGGAGGCTGCCCGTATTGGTTCTGACGTGGCTACTGTTCCTTTTTCGGTGATAGACAAATTGATGAAACACCCCTTAACTGATATAGGCATAGAAAGATTTACACAGGATTGGAAGAAATTGCAGGATAACCTTTGAGCCTGAAAATTTTTAATGGGGCGTTAGGTTGAAAAACTGGAGAATACTTATTATTTTACAGTAGGCAGTTGCGGAACAGTCTTTGATGAAAAGAATATCATTTCTTATACTTTTATTTTTCCCTTTTCTAGTTTTTGCACAGATCACAGATTCTCAAGATACTCTGTCTGAAGACTCTTTGCAAAAACCATCTGCTCAAAGCCAATCAGTTTCTCCTGTAAAAAATGCTAATGAAGATGGGAAAATCCCGGTAGTTATCGACGGTGATGAGATAAGCTATATGCAGGAACAGGGCATAATCGTCGCCAAAGGTAATGTAAAAATGGCTTATAAAGAGATCGAAGTCTTCTGCGATGAGGGCGATTTTGATATTAACAGTAACGTTGCTCACGTTAAAGGAGATGTAAAAATAGTCCGGGATGCAACGACTATTTATGGGCAAAATGTAGTTTATGATTTTGGAAATTCTACCGCAGAAATAGTCAATGTGCGCATTGATGATCCGCCCATATACGGGTATGCCGCAGATGCCCACCAGGTTACAGACAACGAATATGTTTTAGAAAAAGGGTATGTTACAACTTGCGACCTTGCCGAGCCTCATTACCGGCTGGTAGCTAAAAAAGTTATTGTCTATCCCGGAGATAGGGTAGTGGCCAAAAATGTGGTATTAAAAGTAGGTAAAATACCGGTTTTCTATATACCCTATTTTACGCAATCTTTGGACCAGAAATCTTTCCCGGCGGAAGTCGTTCCGGGAAAAAATGATGACTGGGGTTATTATATACTGACCCGTTGGCGGTACCGGCTTAATGAAGAAAACCAGGGAAAGTTACTGCTTGATTGGTACCAAAAGAGAGGTTTTGGTTCAGGTGTAAATCATAAAATGGAAAGCACAAAATTCGGAAAAGCTTTAGTTAAATACTACTATCTTAAAGATGAATTATACGCTTTAGATAAAAGAGAACAGCTTTTTACCCGTTACCCGGATAGAAGGGATATTGACCCGAAATATTTGTCAGATGACCGTTACCGGGCGGAACTTTCTTACAGCCTGCAAAAGCCGGAATATAACCTTTCAATAGTAGGTGAATTTCATAAGTTTTCCGATGCCAATTTCATTAAGGATTTTTACGAACAGGAATATGATATAAACCCCAATCCCTTGAGCTATGTGTTAGGCACCTATTCTATGGGAAATTCATCTTTGGCGCTTCTTGCTCAGAAAAGGGTCAATAGTTTTTACAGCCAGGTAGAGTATCTTCCTCAACTTGAGTATTATTTTTACAAGCAGCAGCTTGGCACAAGTAAACTTTATCTTGAATCCAGCGAAAAATTTGGTAACTTGGCAAGTAAAACTGCCGATTCCGATGTTGACGATGATGCTGTAAGGCTGTATGCTCATAATACCTTCACCTATGTCGATAAGATAAAATGGCTTGATATAAGCCCTTATGTGGGAGCCTATACCAATCATTATTCCAAGAATGTGTTTGGAGATGAGAATATATGGAGGGTGGCTTTTGAAACAGGAGCTACTTTAAGCACTAAAATGTATAGGATTTTTAATGCGGACTGGTCACTTTTTGGAGAACCCGTAGAAAAAATGCGGCATGTCTTGACTCCGGAAGTTACATATAGGTACGTTCATGAGCCTACGGTTTCTGACAATGAGCTTTTCCAGTTTGATGATGTTGATAGCTTAACCCGCACCGAAAGCGTAGTATTTGCTTTAAAAAATAAACTCCAGGTAAGAAATAAGGAAAAATCCTGGGACTTTGTTTATTTCAGCCCTTCTTTTGTGTATAATATACACCCCGAAGGAGGCAAAAGCCGTTTCACGACCATAGCCGCGGATTTAGAAATTTATCCCCGGGAGGGCATATCTTTGAATTCCGATGCCCAATATGATGTTGCTACCAGGAGGTTTTCTTCTTTTAACGCCGATCTTACCTTTAGCGGTAAGGCTACTGTTATACAGGAGGGCAAAGAAGCCGAAATAGAAAAGTACTCTTTTTCTTACGGGCACAGATACAGCAGGCAGTCAAGCACTCAAGGCACACTTGATTTCAGGTATCAGCTTACCCCCAAAGTTAAATTCAAAGGTTACCTGCGTTGTGAGTACAATACAGGAGATTTTCAAGAACAACAATATGCTATAAGGACAGATTTGCACTGCTGGTGGATGGATATAGGCGTAGATTTAAAAAGGCGCCCCGAAGGCAGTAAGGATACGACTTTTTGGGTGATGTTTAGATGTAAAGCATTTCCTGAGATATCGGTTGATTTTGATCAGGGCTACGACGGCGCGAAAAAATCTTATTGATGCTATCGATAGAGACAGCTTGAGGGCTGTAGAAAATGAAAACAGCAAGAAAATATAAAATATGCGTTGTTGGTGCCGGCCATGTGGGTTTGGTGGCCGCGGCTTGTTTCTCTAAATTAGGGCACAAAGTCGTGTGTGTGGATAATGACAGAAATAAAATCCAGATGTTAAAGGAAATGTCTATGCCTTTTCATGAACCGGGTTTGGAAGCATTGGTAAAGCGAGGCCTCAAAAGGGAAAACTTGAATTTTTTATTTTCTTTAACCGAAGGAATAAGAAGTTCAGAGGTAATTTTTATAGCCGTGGGAACCCCGCCTAAAAAAGACGGTTCAGCTGATTTAAGTTCGGTGGAAAATGTTGCATATACAGCGGCTAAAAATCTTAATTCCTATAAATTGGTAGTTGGTAAATCTACCGTTCCGGTTCAAACCGGCAAAAGAATACAAGAAATAATCGAAAATAACAAAGATAATGGATTAAAATTTGATGTAGCTTCTAACCCGGAATTTTTACGGGAAGGAAAGGCTATCTATGATTTCTTTTACCCTGATAGGATTGTTCTGGGAGTAGAATCGAAAAAAGCCGAAAATATACTTAAGGGTATCTATTCTTTGGTAAAAGCACCATTCGTTGTAACGGATATTAATACTGCTGAGCTTATAAAACACGCTTCAAACTCTTTTTTAGCCACAAAAATATCCTTTATCAATGCCGTTTCCCGTGTCTGTGATTTAGCCGGTGCTGACATAGAGAAAGTTTCAAAAGCCATGGGCATGGATCGGCGTATCGGAAGTGCGTTCCTGCAGGCCGGTATCGGCTATGGAGGGTTTTGTTTCCCCAAAGACATAGAGGCTTTTGCTTACATATCTAAAAAATTAGGATATGAATTCGGGCTCTTACGGGAAGTCAGGAATATCAATCAAGGCCAGGTTGTTTATTTTTTAAGAAAGATAAAGGGAAAACTTGGCAGTTTAAAAAATAAAAGAGCAGCTGTTCTGGGGCTTTCTTTTAAGCCTGGGACCGATGATATGAGATTTGCTCCGGCGGTAAAAATTGTAGAGGCTTTATCACAAGAAGGCGTAAATCTGTCTTTATATGACCCTAAGTCCATGGGTAAGTCAAAGAAGGTACTTAAAGGCATTAAAAGAGTTAAGTTCTTTAAATCTCCCTATGCGGCGGTTGCCGGAGCTGATTGTGTTTGCTTTCTCACCGAATGGGATGAGTTCAGGAAACTTGACTTAAGGAAAATTAAAAAAATAATGAAACACCCGTTTATTGCTGACGGCAGAAATATGCTTGATAAAAAAAAGGTGCTCGCGGCAGGATTTGAATATTTCGGCATAGGCAGATAAATATGGAATTTTACAGCCAGTTAAATAAAAAAATAAGGGACAAAAAAGCTAAAATATGCATAATGGGCATGGGCTACGTCGGTTTGCCTTTGGCTTTATCGTTTGCTGATAAGGGTTATCGCGTTTATGGTTTTGATCCTAACTGCTCGCGCATAGATAATCTTAGGCGCGGCCGGCAGTACATAGTAGATATTAAGCCCAAAGAGGTCTTAAAACATATAAAGAATAAAAGATTTTTTCCGACTACCAAAGAAGATATTCTTAGGAGTTGTGATATTATCATAATCTGCGTGCCTACTCCCCTGCGTAAAGTTAAAATACCAGATATTTCATATGTGGTTAAGGCAAGCCGGACAATAAAAAAATACCTGCGTAAGGGGCAACTGGTTATTTTGGAAAGCACGACATTTCCCACTACAACCCGCGAGATTATTCTGCCGGTTTTGCGAGCTTCTGGTATCAAAGAAGAAAAAGATTTTTTTCTTTGCTTTTCTCCCGAAAGAGTCAACCCGGGCGATAAGAAGTTCCCTATAACAAAAATACCTAAAGTGGTAGGGGGTTTATCAAGAAAGTCCAGCCTGTTGGCTAAAGCTTTATACAGAAAGATTATAAATAATGTTTTTGTGGTTTCAAGCCCGGAAGTGGCCGAAAGCGCGAAACTCCTAGAAAATACTTTTAGGCTTGTAAATATAGCTTTAGTCAATGAATTTGCCATAGTCGCTGATAAATTAGGAATAAATATCTGGGAGGTTATCGAGGCTGCTAAAACCAAACCTTTTGGGTTTATGCCTTTTTATCCCGGCCCGGGGGTTGGCGGACATTGTTTGAGTGGAAAAGAAGCAGTTTTAGTTATAGATAATAATGAAAATACCTCAGTAAAGTTCTTCAGCGATTTTTTTGAAGAAACCGAGCGTAATAAGCATCAACAGTACAATTTCAAAGGAATAGAGTTTTTAAAACCAAAAGGCCTCAAAATTTTAAGTTTCGATTTAAATAAAGGCAAACAAGTTTTTAAAACTGTTAAGTTGCTAAGCAAGAGAAAGATTGATGAGAAAGTTTATAGAATAACAACTCAAGGTAACCGTAGAATAACAGTAACGGATAAACATCCGATGATTGTAAAAGAAGGCAATAAATTTACTTGTAAGTGGGCAAGAGAGTTAAGGGAAAAAGAAGAAATCCCTTTTGTTTTAGGTTCGATTTTTACAGAAACTGGTCCGAATGAGATAGATTTGATAAAGAAACTAGGAACAAGCCCTTTATTAGAAAAGATAAGGGTTAAGTCCGATGATTTTGAATGGAAAGAACTTAGCTCTCAACTAAGAAAGTTAAATGTAGGGCCGCAAGATGCCTATGATTATGCAAGAGGCAATTATTTGCCTCTGAAGCATTTTATTGCCGTAGAAAAAGACAGTTGTTTTAGAATTGAACATAAAAAGCTACGTTTATGCTCAGGCCGCGGGCCTTCTTATTCGGAATTCCCAGCATTAATAAGACTGGATAGAGAATTTTGGAGATTTATCGGGTATTATCTTTCCGAAGGCTGCATTACAAAAGATGAATCGTTAAGAACCAGAATAACTTTTAACTCTGACGAAAAAGAATGCATAAAAGATGTTTTTGGAATTCTGGATAAAAAGAATATCAAGTACTCTTTTTATAAATCAAAGAGGTGGAAAAGTTTTCATATAAAAGTATCTTCTAACATTTTGGGGTATTTTATCAGAGATATTCTTTCTTGCGGTACAAATTCCTACACAATGAAAATTCCGGATATTTTGTTTTCCCAACCCGTTGAATGTAAGATGGAGTTATTGAAAGGGATATTCAGGGGAGACGGCGGCGTAGATATATCTATAGGGAAAAGAAGATATTCGAAAAATGGTAAACAATATAATCATCAGCGCAATACAGCAACAATAAATTACTATTCTATAAGTAATGAACTATTTCACCAAGTAATTTATCTAGTGCAATCTTTAGGGATAGTGCCTTCGTTTAAAAAGAGAGAAAACCTTCTTTTGATTAATGAGTATAAACAATTACGCGCTCTTGACGGTTTCTTTTTAGACAATAAAAAAGATAAATTACTGAGGTATTTTGATTCCCGCGTTAAAAATATGCCTCTTAAAAATTGCACTCCTTATAAAGACTATTTTACAGCTAAAATCAGGAAGATAGAAAGGGTAGAAACAGATTATGTTTATTCAGCGGAAGTGTCTGACACAAACACATTCGTAACTTCTTACGGAATGGTAGTCCACAATTGTATCCCTGATGACCCGGTATATCTTTCCTGGAAGGCTCGTGAATTAGGCTTTAAGACAAAAATGATAGACCTAGCTTCTTATATGGATCACTATATGCCTAAGTATGTAGTGCAGAGAGTGGAGAAATCTTTAAAGAAAAGAAAAGTTTCTTTTAAAAAAAGTAGGATTCTAGTTTTAGGCGTGACTTACAAAAGGGATGTCAAGGATTTAAGAGAGTCACCGGCTATAGATGTTATCGAAATTCTTAAAAAGAAAGGTATAAAAGTTGATTACCACGACCCGCTTATTCCGCGCCTTAAACTGGGTAAGATTAATTTAAAGAGTCAGCCTCTAACCGGGAAAAACTTGGAAAAATACAGCTGCGTCATTATTGTTACTGATCACTCAAACATCGATTACAAAAATTTGGTTAAGAACGCTAAATTTATTTTTGATACCCGTAATGTTTATAGGAAAAACTATAATAATGTAGAAAGGCTATAAATACAAGTCGAGGCTAAGGTTTAGGTTGAGGTTGAGAAAAACCAAGAAACATAAAAACCAAAAAACGGAAAGACTGAAAGACGTAAATACTAAAAACACAGAAACGGGAAAACTAAGAAAAGCTGTAGGTTGTAATCTATAATTCGCAAGCTTTTTGTATCAATATTCATTTAAGAGGGTGCATTTACTAAAGAGTTAAGAATGAATAAAAGCCTTGAAGGAAAAAAAGTATTGGTTACCGGAGGAGCAGGGTTTATCGGCTCACATATAGTTGATAAGCTGGTTTTTCTGGGAGCAAAAGTGATTGTGATAGATGACCTTTTTACGGGAAAGTTAGAAAACCTTTCCCGTAATATGGATAAGCTGACCTTCATTGAGGGAGATTTCTCAGACGAGGCAATTCTGGAAAAGGCACTTAAGGGAGCTGACTTTATCCTGCATCAAGCAGCCCTAAGAAGCGTGCCTAAATCAGTGGAGGAGCCTTTTAAATATCACCAGGTTAATGTTACCGGCACTTTAAAACTGTTTTTAAAAGCAAAAGAAAATAAAATAAAAAGAATAGTTTTCGCTTCCAGCAGTTCTGTTTATGGGGAAAGGAGTGATTTTCCCGAGAAAGAAACCGATATGCCAAAGCCAATATCACCTTATGCCAGCACCAAGCTTATGGGTGAAAATTATGCCTATCTTTTCAGTAAATTATATAATTTAGAGATTGTATCTTTGAGATATTTTAATGTTTTTGGGCCAAGACAATCTTTAGAAAACCAGTATGCGGTTGTTATACCTAAATTTATAACTTGCTTGCTTGCAGGCAAGCAACCTCCTATATATGGAGACGGCCAGCAGGAAAGAGATTTTACTTATGTTGAAGATGTGGCAGAGGCTAATATTTTAGCTCTTGGAACGGAAAATATTGGAGGAGAAATTTTTAACGTTGCCAGCGGCCGGCCTGAATCCGTCAATAGTCTTTTAAAGTCTTTGGCAAAAATTATTCCTACGGGGGTCAGCCCTGTTTACCTGGAGAAAAGGCAGGGGGATGTTTTAAAAACTCATGCTGATATAAGTAAAGCAAGAAAAGTCTTGAGCTGGTCGCCGAGGCTTGATTTTAATGAAAGTTTAGTGAAAACCGTAAAGTGGTTTAAGGCTCATCATATTTAAAGGGGTTTTGAACAATGAAAAAAGCATTTATTACCGGTATAACCGGCCAGGATGGTTCTTATTTAGCTGAGTTTTTGCTGTCGAAAAAATATGAAGTTCATGGGCTTATCCGGCGTTCCAGCACTTTTAATACCAGCCGCATTGAAAGCATCTATCAGGATCCACATCAACCCAAAAAGAAACTTTTTCTATATTATGGCGACTTATCCGACAGTGAACAGGTTCATAACATTATTTATAATGTTAAACCTGAGGAAGTTTACCATTTGGGAGCGCAAAGCCACGTGAGGGTTAGTTTTGATATTCCTGAGTATACAGGAAATATTACAGGACTTAGTACGGTAAGAATCTTAGAAGCAATAAAACGAAGCGGCAAGAATATAAAATTCTATCAGGCTTCTTCCAGTGAGATGTTTGGCCAGGCAAAACCTCCCCAAAGTGAAGAAACCCCCTTTTACCCCCGCAGCCCTTATGCGGTAGCAAAAGTTTTTTCTTATTGGACGGCTAAGAATTACCGTCAGGGCTACGGTTTATTTGCTTCCAATGGAATCCTTTTTAATCATGAGTCACCGCGCCGTGGTGAAACTTTTGTAACCAGAAAAATTACCCGTGCAATAGCCTCTATCCTTTCCGGCAAACAAAAGGATATTTATTTAGGAAATCTTGATGCTAAGCGTGATTGGGGATATGCTCCGGAATACGTAGAGGTTATGTGGCATATTTTGCAGCAAAAAAATCCGGATGATTTTGTTATCGGTACAGGCCAAACACATTCTGTGGAAGAGTTTATGCAGGCTGCTTTTTCCTATGGGGGGTTAAATTGGGAAAAATATGTCAAGATTGATAAGCGTTATTTTCGGCCCACAGAAGTTGATGTTTTAATTGCTGATATTGAAAAATCTAAGCGCTTACTTGGCTGGCAGCCAAAAATTTCTTTCGGTGATTTGGTAAAAATAATGGTAGATGCTGATATGCGGGCTGAGGGTTTGAAGCCAATTGGAGAGGGCGATAAAATATTAAAAGAAAAAATGCCTCATAGATGGTGGATGGAAGATTAACAATGAAATTCTGGTATAAAAAAAAGGTCTTAGTTACCGGTGGCGCAGGTTTTCTGGGTTCCTATGTAATTAAATCCTTAAAGGTAAGGGATTGTAAAGACATATTTGTGCCTAAAATAGAAAAATACGACTTAGTTAAGATGAATGCAGTAAAAAGAGTTTATCAAGACACAAAACCCGATATTGTTATACATCTTGCTGCTGTGGTGGGAGGTATTGGCGCGAACAAAGAGAATCCCGGGAAATTTTTTTACGATAATATCATGATGGGCATTCAACTTATGCATGAGGCTATGGAATTTGGCGTAAAAAAGTTTGTAGCATTAGGGACTATTTGTTCTTATCCAAAATTTACGCCGGTTCCCTTTAAGGAAGAAAACATCTGGGATGGTTATCCCGAAGAGACCAACGCTCCTTACGGTTTAGCAAAAAAAATGCTTTTAGTCCAAGCTCAAAGCTACCGTCAGCAGTATGGTTTTAATTCTATATTTTTGCTACCGGTCAATCTGTATGGGCCGGGAGACAATTTTAATCCTCAGTCTTCCCATGCGATTCCGGCAATCATTAAGAAATGCTGTGATGCGGTTAGAGAAAAGAAAAAAGAAATAATCTTGTGGGGCTCAGGTAAAGCTACCCGGGAATTTTTATATGCAGAAGACGCAGCTGAGGGTATAATTTTAGCTGCTGAAAAATATAATAAGCCTGAGCCGGTAAATTTAGGAGCTAATTTTGAGATATCAATTAAGGATCTGGCAGGCTTGATTGCTGAATTAACCGGATTTAAGGGAAAGATAATCTGGGATACTTCAAAACCTGACGGCCAGCCGCGCAGGAGAGTTGATGCTTCGCGCGCTTATCAAGAATTTGGGTTTAAAGCAAAGACTTCTTTCAAAGAAGGGCTGCAAAAAACTGTTAAGTGGTACCAGGATAATCAACAGTCCATAGTCCATAGTCCATAGTCCATAGATACAGGAATGAGGTAAAAAAGTATGAATATATTGATTACCGGTGGCGCGGGCTTTATCGGTTCTCACTTATGCAGATGGTTTTTAAACCAGGGGCATAGAGTAGTTTGCGTGGATAACTTTATCACCGGCTCAAAAGACAATGTAAGAGCCTTGTTTGAAGATGCCAATTTCAGGTTTATCGAGCATGATATTTCTGGCCCCTTGGAAATCAAAGAAAATATAGACCAGGTCCTGCATTTTGCTTCTTTAGCTTCGCCTAAATTTTATATCAAGTATCCTATAAAGACACTTAAATCAGGCCTTCTTGGTACGCATAATTGCCTCGGCCTGGCAAAAGTTAAGAAGGCAAAGTTTATCTTAGCTTCTACTTCCGAGATTTACGGAGACCCATTGGTGCACCCTCAGACAGAAGAATATTGGGGAAATGTAAATATAGCGGGCCCCCGCGGCTGTTATGATGAAAGCAAGCGTGGAGCCGAAAGTTTAACTTATGCGTATATGCGTGAACACAATCTGGATGTAAGAGTAGCAAGGATTTTTAATACTTACGGGCCCTATATGCGGCCGGATGACGGTAGAGTGGTTTCTAATTTTATAGTACAAGCGCTAAAACAGGAAAATCTCACGGTTTATGGCAAAGGAAAGCAAACTCGTTCCTTCTGTTATATAGATGACTTAGTGGAAGGAATATCAAAACTCATGGAGTCAGATTATAAATTACCTGTAAACTTAGGAACTGTTTTTGAATTCAAAGTAATTGAATTGGCTGAACTTGTATTGAAACTTACTAATTCAGCTTCAAAAATAGAGTTTTTACCTTTGCCCGAAGATGACCCTAAGCAGAGAAAGCCGGATATATCAAAAGCCAGGAAAATATTAAATTGGCAGCCGTCTATTTTCCTGGAAGAAGGATTGAAAAAAACCATTGAATATTTTGTTAAAATAATTAATAATTAATAATTTATAATTGAGGATGAGTAAAAAATACAGAAGCTTTGAAGATATGCCCATATGGGATAAATCTCAAAAGCTGGTATTAAATGCATATAGATATACAAAATCATTTCCAAAGGAAGAGGCTTACAATTTAACAAGCCAGATTAGGCGTTCGGCGGTATCTATTACGGCGAATATAGCTGAGGCTTTTGGGAGATACCATTATTCAGATAAAAATAAGTTTTATTATAATGCTCGCGGTTCTCTTGAGGAATTTAAAAGTCAGTTATTAATCATTATTACACATGAACATTCCTATTCTTGATTTAAAAAAAGAATACACTTTTCTAAAAAATGACATAACAGCGCAACTGAAAAGCTGTTTTAAGAACCAGCAGTGGATTTTAGGCAATAAGGTTGAGGCTTTTGAGAAAAGGGCGGCTAAATATCTTAAGGTAAAGTATGCTGTTGGGGTTGCCTCAGGTACCGACGCTTTGATTTTATCTCTGGAAGCTCTGGCGCTTAAACTAAGGAGTAAGCCGCAATTTAGTGCAAAAGATGAGATTATTACCACGCCCTTTACCTTTCTTGCTACAGCTGAAAGCATTGTAAGAAGCGGGGCGACTCCCGTATTTGTTGACATAAACCCGGATACTTTTAATATTGATACTTTAAGCATAAAAAAAGCGATAACGAAAAATACGGTAGGAATTATTCCTGTTCATCTGTACGGCCAGGCTTGCGAGATGGATGAAATTTCTAAAATTGCCAAAGAATACAATCTATTTGTAGTCGAAGACGCTGCTCAAGCTTTTGGCGCTGAATATAAAAACAGAAAAGTCGGAACATTTGGCAATTGCGGCGCTTTTAGCTTTTTTCCTTCCAAAAATTTAGGCGCTTTTGGCGATGCCGGGTTAATTTCCACTAACGATGGCCGTTTATCGGAGTTATTAAAAATGTTGCGAAACCACGGTCAAGTCCGTCAGTATGACGCTTCTTTTATCGGGCACAACTCCCGGCTGGATGCTATTCAGGCTGCGGTACTTACGGCCAAGCTTAAATATATTGATAAATTCAATACTTTAAGAAAAAAAGTGGCCTATGAATATGACAAAGTATTCTCGGATGTAAAAGAGATTGAGGCCCCTTTTTCTCCCGACTACAATCGCCATATTTACCATCTTTATACTATAAAGGTTGCCTCAAACAGAAATAAACTTCTTAAGCACTTGAATTCAGCCGGCGTACAAGCTCGGATTTATTATCCGGTGCCTCTTTACGAAATGAAAGCTTTTAAAAGTGCAATATTCAAAAAACCTTATAAAGGCGCAGAAGATGCTTTATCTAAAGTTATAAGCTTACCTATTTATCCTTTTTTGGCAAAAGGTCAAATTAAACATATAATTAAGAGCATTGTTGATTTCTTTGCCTAAGGACAGCAAGTTGATTTATTCAAATAAAGCACGAACATATAAAAATCGTGGAATATGTAAAAAAGGTAAAGTTTTTATCTAAAAAATTCATAAGACATTATGGAAAAGGTGGAAATTGTTATTATCGGAGCAGGAATAATCGGCCTGTCTATAGCTAAGGAGCTATCTGGACTTTACGAAGATATTCTTGTGCTTGAAAAAAACCCTTCTTTTGGGCAAGAAACTAGTTCAAGAAACAGCGAAGTGATTCATGCTGGAATTTATTATCCTAAAAATTCTTTAAAAGCAGAGGCTTGTTTGGAGGGAAAAGAACTCCTTTATCAATATTGCGAAAAAAATAATATAGCCCATAAAAAAATAGGTAAGCTTATTGTAGCCGAAACAAAAAATGAAATTAAAGGATTAGAAGAGCTTTTTAAGAATGCTTTAGCAAATGGCGTAAAAGATTTAAAAATCATTTCTAAAGATGAAATAAGAAAAATCGAACCCCATATAAAAGCTGAGCTGGCAATATATTCAGGTTCTACAGGTATTTTGGATTCTCATAGCTTAATGAAAAGCTTGGCTGCTAAAGCTAAAAGTTGCCGGGCAGAAATAGCCTATGATACCGAGATGGTTGGTGTAGATAAGTGTAAAGAGGGGTTTAAGATTTTCGTGAAGGACAAGAAGGCAGAAGGCTTCACTTTTTTATCAAGGGTGGTTATAAATTGCGCAGGCTTAGATTCAGAAACTGTGGCAAAAATGGTTGGTTTAGAAAAGGCAGATTACAGGCTTAAATATTGTAAGGGAGATTACTTTAGAGTGCATAATAATAAAGCTAAATTTATTAGACGATTAATATACCCTTTAGTGTCTAAGAATAGTGCGGGCTTGGGGATACACGCGACTTTAGATTTATCTGGCGGCCTAAGGCTGGGGCCTGATGATGAATATATAGAAAATATAAATTACGATATAGACGAATCCAAAAGAAATGCATTTTATGAAAGCGTCAGGCAGTTTCTTCCCTTTATCAACTTAGAAGATTTAGGACCGGATACCTCCGGAATAAGGCCTAAATTGCAAGGCCCCGGAGAGAGTTTCCGAGATTTTTTAATAAAAGACGAAAGTGATAGCGGTTTAAAAGGGTTTGTCAATTTAGCCGGTATTGAATCTCCCGGCCTAACAGCTTGCCTGTCTATTGCCAAGAAAGTAAGGGCAATGGTAAAAAGCCTTACCTAGCCGGTGTTTTTTCCTTGAATTCAGTAGAAATATATTGATGGATAATGTATTGACATATATAGGTAAGAGGATATAATAATGTTCAATGCCTGAACATAAATTCAAAGAAGATGTCCTCAATATCTTGCGCCTTTTATCTTTAAAAGGCGATTTAAACCAACGGGATTTGTCCGCCTCCCTTAATATCTCGCTCGGTAAGACCAACTATCTTATAAAATCCCTCATTAAAAAGAACCTAATCAAAACGAAAAACTTTTCTACCAAAAAGGATAAGCTGGGGAAAGTCAGATACATTCTTAGTAAAAAGGGTATAAAGCAAAAGGTTCATTTAACCTACCATTTCTTAAAGAAAAAAGAGCTTGAATATATGTATATTAAAGAAGAATGGGATAAATTATCCCGGCAGATGGAAGCTGAAGGTAAATCTTTAGATGACTTTTCCGGCGTTTCTTTGGGAGGTAAAATAGAGGGAGATAGCGAAAAGTAGAGAGGCTTGTTAATTTTTTTAAAAAAGGACTAAAACATGAAAGGAATAATTTTAGCCGGAGGCAAAGCCACTCGGTTGTATCCAATTACAAAAGGAGTCTGTAAACAACTGCTTCCCGTGTATGACAAGCCTCTCATTTATTATCCCCTGTCAGTTTTAATGCTTGCCGGAATAAAAGACATTTTAATAATTTCAACTCCTAAAGATATCCCTCGTTTTAAGGATTTATTAGGAGACGGCAAATCACTGGGGATAAAACTTTCATATCTTATTCAGCCTGAACCAAAAGGCATAGCACAAGCTTTTTTAATAGCCAAGGATTTTATTGGTAAAGATAGCGTTTGCCTGATTTTAGGGGATAATATTCTTTATGGAGATGGCTTAGGTTTGTTGCTCGAAAATGCCGCAGAGCTTACCGAGGGAGCGATTGTTTTTGGTTATTATGTCCGGGATCCTCAGAGGTATGGGGTTATAGAGTTTGATAAAAACGAAAAAGTATTATCAATAGAAGAGAAACCGGCTAAGCCAAAATCAAACTGGGCGGTAACCGGTATCTATTTTTATGATAATAAGGTTATAGAGATAGCTAAGGCTCTTAAACCTTCGGCCAGAGGGGAGCTTGAGATAACTGATATAAATAATGCATATCTTAATAAAGACCTGCTTAAAGTCAAGCTCTTACGCCGTGGCTACGCCTGGCTTGATACCGGAACTTATAATTCCTTAATTGAGGCTTCGATGTTTATAAAAACCATAGAAGAAAGGCAAGGCCTTAAAATTGGCTGTATTGAAGAGATAGCTTATAGAAGAGGCTTTATAGATTCAGAACGGCTGAGGGTTTTAGCTAACAGAGAAAATGATTTTTACGGTAAATATTTGCTTGATATTCTAAAAGAAGAAGGCAAAAGTGGCATTTAAATTCAGAAAGTTAGCGATTCCAGAGGTAATTCTGATAAAGCCTGAGCCGATTGCCGATGGTAGAGGTTTTTTCGTAGAGGTTTATAAACATAGTGAGTTTGCTAAGTTCGGGATAAAAGATATATTTGTTCAAAGTAATCAGTCTAAATCTGAAAGGAAAGGGACAATAAGAGGCCTTCATTTTCAAAAAGATCCGGCTGCTCAAGCAAAATTAATACAGGTAATCTCAGGCAGTATTCTCGACGTAGCGGTTGATATAAGAAAAAATTCACCTACTTATGGGAAATGGGTTTCCAGCCCGCTCTCTAAAAAGGGTATACAGTGGCTTTATATACCCGTTGGTTTTGCTCATGGATTCTGCACCTTGGAGGATAATACTGAAATACTTTATAAGTGCAGTAAGGAGTATTCTCCTGAAAATGACAGAGGGATAATTTGGAATGATAAGTTTCTAAATATTGAATGGCCCCTCAAGGATCCTGTTTTGTCCCAGCGGGACCGTAATTGGCCGAGTTTAGAAAAGGCAGACAATAATTTTATTTAATTTCCTTTGGGAGTTATGATTACGGCGATTAAAGAAAGATTACACAGATTGCAAGAGGATGAATGAGGATATGAAGCAGGGGTTTATATTATGAATATTTTAGTTACAGGCGGAGCAGGTTTTATCGGTTCACATTTCATCAGGCACCTTCTTGGTGCAGAGAATGACCATAAGGTTTTTAACTTTGATAACTTAAGTTATGCCGG
>JAQUWY010000047.1 GCA_028692655.1 Candidatus Omnitrophota bacterium
GATTTTGCTAATTTTAAGCTACAGACTGATAAAAAAGTTTACCATTTATCTCCAGCCTGACGTAAGGGCTGTCGATAAATGGCTTGGTGTTTTGAGAGTAGATTAGTTATGGACAATTAACATAGGATATAATATGGGAAGACCGAAAAAAGAGTTGAAAAGAATCCATGCCAGAAAAATTAAAAAAGCTAAAGATAAAATAAAGCTATACCTGAAAAAAGAACTTACTCTGGAAAAATTGCCCAAAAAAGCAAAAGATATATTGAGAAAGAAAAAGAAACGTGAACGCCGAACAGCTTAGTTTCAGTTTCAAAAGAAAAACTTGTCTGCCATTTTTACAATAGTGCCCTAGCCGAATTTATAATGTTTTTTTACGGCCTTTGTAATGTGCCACTTACACACTAAGCCCTTAGGGAAAATAGCTAAATCACCTTTTTTTATTTTGGATATAACTCCTTTGGCAGTTTCTATATTAACTTCTCCTTCTAAAAAATAACAGGTTTCTTTTTCGTCATATTCCCAGTCAAAGCTACATTCTTCCCTCCGCCAGATAGGCCAGCTAAATACTTCAAGACATTCTAGCTCATCCTTATCCGGAGTTCTTATTTCTATACTGTCCATAAAGATACTCCTCTTTTTTATATTATGAGCGTTTTACTCGCCTGATTCCTCAGAATCATTTTTAACCTCTTTTTTACTTATAAGAGAAATTATTTTGTGATTCTGGGTGCTGTAATATTTAATATACACTGTCTCTTCTTCCCTCACATCCTTAAGCGAGTCAAATCCCTTATAAACAGTCTCATCATTGACCCAATATGTCCAGCCATCAACATCGATAACACCTCTGCTTGCATTAACGCCTTCCACCGTGCCCTCAACATATGAAAGGTTCTGCTGAAGATTTTGAGTATTTTGCGGATTTTGCGCGAAGAGACCTTGTGAAACAAAAAACACCGATAAAATGCTTAACTTGGCTGCAATGCAAATTGTTTTTTTCATCTTATCCCCTGTTTTATAGTTCTTCAAACAAAAATAGCTCTAAGCTATAAATTATAAGCTCTGAGTCACAGGTCACAAGTTTCAAGTTAAGCTATCGGTTTGCGGTGTTCGGTTCTTGGTTAGCGATTTAACTTTTTTGGTCTTTTTGTCTTTCGGTTCTTTCGCTTTCTGGTTTTTCTTAATCTTAGCCTCAACCTTAGCCTTGACCTATATATTTTATAGACTGTTGGTTTCTTTATGCCTCCCGTTATGTCTATAAAGCATGTCGGCGAGTGGACTTGCCCGGCACCAGAATGAAATTCGGTGCTGGGCACCCAGAACCGAACGAAAGTAATGAGTTCTGGTTCTGGGTGAACCATTCGCATGAATTTAAGTAGAGCTTATTTTATAAAAGCATGGCGGCGAGTGGACTTGAACCACCGGCGCAACGGGTATGAGCCGTTTGCTCTACCAGCCTGAGCTACACCGCCAAGTATTGTTTCGCATAAAAACTTTTTTTGACAGCACCTCTGTGGGAACCGTTTGTTAATGAGCACATCACTTATGGAGTACAAGCGAACATAAGTGATAAATGCGAATTAATCCCGCATAAACCGGGTTTTGTGCGGGGCTCTACCAGCCTGAGCTACACCGCCAACTTTTATATTTTAATAACTACCTGTTTTTACATTATACTGCACAGCCTGCTCAATGAGGCTAAAACTTTTAGAACCGTGGGTGCATAAAAGTTGTTTAGCCGAATTAGTCCGCCGAAGCCATCCTCCGCTGGAGCTTCAAAGAGCAAACTTAGCGTAGGCGGAAGCTACACCGCCAAGTATTGTTTCGCATAAAAACTTTTTTTGACAGCACCTCTGTGGGAACCGTTTGTTAATGAGCACATCACTTATGGAGTATGAACGAACATAAGTGATGTGTGTGAATTTTCCGTCTTTGGCGGAAAATTCCGCCAGGTTCCCCATTTTCTAGAAAGTTGTTAATTATACCACTTTTCTTTCAAAATCAACAAGAAAATACTCTGTTTCTATCAGCGCTATCTAGAACTTCTGGATTACCTCTACCTTCTCTATATTAACATAGCCGTCTGTCCTAATCTCAAAATCATCCAGCCAGGTTCTTGGCGGAAACCTTTCTAAATCTAATTCAAACACAGTATATTCCGAAGTAACTTCGGTTTTTTCGAATTTTCCATAAAAAGACCCACGCTGATAAAAATTTACTTTTGCCTGAGAATCCTTAATATAAACTCTTATCTTTAAGGGAACTGCTACTTGCATCTGGCCCAACTCTTTGAAACAAAACTCACTATTTGCCGGATAAACGATAAGTTTGAACTCTCCATTAGTATCATCCAAGACTACGCCAGGAACTTTTCTTGCATCATCCTTGAGCTGACGGGCAACAAGATAATACCCTCCTTTACTGTAATGAAAAGCCAAAATGGCATTGCTGAATGCTTTACCAATATCTTTTTTTTCGAAATAATATTCGGCCAAATACATATAAATTTGATAATTATTCGGGTATAATTCAACGGCTTTTTTTATTTCTTCTCCAGCCTGACTATCGTCTTTATCCATATAAAACCAGCCTAGTTTTAAGTGATATTCGGAATTAACCGGGTTTATCTCTATGGCTTTTTTATACAGGTCTTCAGCTTGCTTTTCATTTATTGCCAAATCCTTGCCTAACCCTCCGCTGATAGCCGACACTATATAATCGGCTTTTTGCGCGTAATAATCACTATTTTCTTTTTCAAACTTTATAGCCTCTGAAATCAATGATAAAACTCGTTTATAATAGCCTTTTTTTTCGGAGTCCAACTCAGGAACTTTCAAGGATACCGCCCGGGCATAGAAAACATCTGCTCTTAGAGCAGAGGCTACTCCGATAATAATAATGACCACTAAAAAAATTACAGCAAAAACAATATAGCGGCTTCTGTTTTTATTAAAAACTTTTTCTTTCATTATCGTTTATCTAATTTGAGGAATTCATGTTTGCAATGAAATGAGTATTAACACATTTGTAAACCAGCCCTAATATTAGCCAGAATAAAAAAGATATAGCCGGAATATGAAAATCAAATTCAAAAAAACTATGCACTATCACCCCCATTAACCCGCAGAAACCTCCCAGAACCATGTTGGTAACGAAAGGATCTCGTCTGACTTTGAGTTTTAAAAAAATATCCTTCAGAATAAGATATAAAAAGCTAAAGTAGAAAAACCCTCCCAGCAAACCCGTTTCGGCTATAAGCTGGAGATGGTCATTATGCATATAATAATAATGAACCGGTGATATAAATTTTCTGTAAATAGGAAAAAGGTAAGAAAAATTTCCGCTGCCTATTCCAAAAAGAGGAAAATCTTTGATCATTCCCAAAAAACTATCCGCCACTATTAATCTTTTCCATAAACCCTGCCATAAAAAAGAAAATTTGTGTAATACGGGGTTTATCCCCGCAATCAAAACAAAAACCATTCCTAACGCGGCAATGGCGGCTAAAATAACTTCTTTTTTTCCATCAGACCATTTACCTTTAATGAGCATACCCATTAAAAGCAGCGAAAATAACAGGCTTACTGTTGCCGCGCGGGAAAGAGACAAAAATATGCTTGCGCAGATAAAAGAGGCTATTAAGCTAAGGATGACTTTTTTAGCCCCATTGCGGCAATACATAGCATACCCAACAGACAAAGGGGCAACCATTAGCATGTAGCCGGCAAAATGGTTTTTATTTCCAAAAACCCCAAAAGAATTTATTACCTCCCCATTAAAGATAAAATAGTTTCTTATAAGCCCGTAAAAACACAGGCATAAACCCCAGAAAATAATCAATAAAAAAAATCTTTTAAATTGCTTTTTCATGCTAACCAGGTTTATTGCGACTATAAATACCGTCAAATAATTTATAAATTTTATTATCTCTGTTTTCGCGGGCAGGGGATATAACGCTATGGTATAAAAATTTACGTCATTGCCCTGCGGTAAGTACTTTTCGTATAATGAAAAAGCGGCAGGAGAAACGATTCTGAGAAACAGCTTCGGCAAAGGAATCACCTGGAAAATAGAAATTCCTATAAAGATGAGGAAAAAGTATATAGCCGGCGGGTAAATAAATTTCGAGGGGCTTTCAACCGATATTTTTACGAGAAATCCTAAAAAAAGACACAAGATTGAAAATTGGAAAACAAACAAAAGGGGAGGGCTAACACAACCGTTGAACAAAGGTGTAGAAATGATCAATAAACATAACAGGATTTCACATATAAAATGAAAAGATATTTTTTTTTTATCATTTTCCTTGTTTGGATTCACTGTAGTAGTAACTATACTTATATTTATGATCGCGCTCAAACTCTACGCAATTGAGGACTGTCCCGATAATCTTCGTCTTTTTGCCTATAACCTTCTTAGCTTCATTTACATATTTTAAAGGAGTAGAATTAGCCTTAATAACGAAAACAAGGCCATCGCACCTGTCGCCTAAAATGACAGCTTCTGAAATACTAAGAAGAGGGGTAGAGTCAATAATAACCCTTTTATACTTTCCCTGTAATTCTTTGAGGATATTTTTAAAACTATCAGAATTCAACAACTCTGTAGGATTAGGCACATAGGGGCCTGTGCTTATAAAATCAAGATTTTTAACCGGCGTTGAAGCTATAACCTTATCAAGCGATGCTGTGCCTGTTAATGCGCTGCTTAATCCATATTCATTTTTAATATTTAGTTTCTCGGCAAGCTTGCCGCGGCGCATATCCGCATCTATAAGCAGTGTAGGCTCTCCCAATTGAGCAAATGCTATAGAAAGATTTGCGGAAATAAGGCTTTTGCCTTCCTGAGGGAAAGTACTGGTTATAGCAAATGATTTTAGAGGCTTGTCTTCAGGAAATGAAAATATTAGAGAAGCCCTCAAATTCCTAAAGCTTTCGGCAAAAATAGAATTGGGCTTTTTATCTACACCTAAGAAAATCTCTTCCCCTGTAAGCTCCTTCTTGGTAAAAGGTATATAACCTAAAAAAGGCGTTTTGACGTGGAACTCAATATCATCCGAAGTCTTAATGGTTGTATCGAAGCCTTCAATGATAAAACTTATCGCTATAGATAAAAAAAGGCTTACCACAAAACCCAGGCCAACATCCATGGGAAGATTGGGCCTTATCGGGCTACCTGGCTCTTTTGCCGGATCGACTACTCTTATGTTGGAGATAGCAATTTCTTTAGACACATCCAACTCTTTGGCTCGGCTCAAGAGATCTTTGTATAAAGAGTTTAATGTGTCCACTCTTCTTTTGATAATTCTGTACTCGGTTATTTCCTTTTGTAGAACTATAAATTTTTCTACTTCGGTTTCCAGCTGTTCATTTACTTTTGCCAGTTTTGTCTCCAGGGCAATCATTTTAGGATGCTTGTCTTTATACTTTCTGGAAGCTTCTGTAACTTCTTTTTCAAGCTGGGCCCTTTGATTCTTAAGACTTTCTATTAGTGTTTCTTTATCAGATTCAACGTCAGGAACAGCTACTATTTTGTTCTTTGCTATAAATTCATTCAGCTCTCTTTCTGATATCTGCAACTCTTCCATTGTCCCAGAAATCTGGCTTTCTAGCCAAGAAACGCCGTACTGGGCAGCTTGGCTACTTCTTTCTACTGATTGCTGAATAAATTCTCTAACAATGGAATTGGCAATACGCGTAATCAATACAGGATCCGGACCCGTTACCGATAACGTCACTATATTACTTGAGCGCATCTGTTTTACACCTATCATTGATAAAAGTTTTCCGGCAGGATTAAGTGTATCTTTAAATTCAGGGTTATTGTTTAAATTCAAGGCCTCCATAACCCTTTCCGCCAAAGAGCGTGACTGCAAAATATTTATTTGTGTTTGAAAATATTCCTGGCTGCCTTTTTCTTCTTTATACACATCATTTACCCTTTCAGAAAGATCCACGTCAGAACTCTCTATAGCAAGGGTGGTCTGAGCCCTGTATATTTTAGTTGCGACTAAGCTGTAAAAAAATACCAGCGCTGAAATCGGAATAACAATCCCGATAATCAGCCAAATATGCTTTTTTATGACCTCACAATAATCTTTAAAACTAAGCTCTTCAGTATTGGATGCTATCATAGTTTCGTACCGTTTACCGTTATCTTTATCTTTTTTTAGGCTTTAGCTTTCTGAAACATTATTTTTTTATCTGAGTATAGTGCACCTTCAGGAAAAGTGAACCTTCTTAAAATAAAGACTCTGGAACCACAACAGTATCCCCCTCCCGTAAAATTACGTCTCTTGAAGTATCTCCGCTTTTTAAGATATGCGCTACCGGAACATTTATAATTCTCTGTTTTCCCTGGATTTTCCTTATGACCTTTACTTTATTTCTACTGCCTATGTCAGTAAAACCTCCGGCCATTGCTATTGCTTCAACCACACCAAGATCCTGTTTGTAATAATAGCTTCCCGGTTTTTTTACTTCGCCAAGTATTGAAATCTTACCGTAGCTTTTTACAATAATCCTGTCGAAAGGCTTTATCAAGAAGTCTCTTCCCTGGATATCTAAACAAACATGTAAATCTTTTTTCCCTAATTCCTCTTCACGTATAATGTGTATATTAGCCAAATCGGCATTTTCCTTGGCGCCTCCGGCCAAAGAAATAGCATCTATAAGGTTAAATGGGCCTCTTAATTCATAGGACCCTTCTTTGCTTACCTCACCTAGAACAAAGAACTTGGCGTGTTCTTTAATAAAGACATTAACGTTTGCATCCACAAAGTATTCTTGATCCAGGAGGTTATCTATTTTATCGGCAACCTCCTCAGCGGTAAGCCCTGACACATTAACGTTTCCTATAAGAGGATAGGCTATTTCTCCTTTTTCAGAAACTCTCAGTTCTTTACTTAAATCAGGCTCCTGGTATACAGAAACCTCTATAATGTCGCCGGCATTAATTTTATAAACGCTGGATTCCTGCGCAAAGGACATATTGACAAATAAACCTGCATAGACAATAACTAATATTAAATTTTTCATTTTAAAATTCCGATACTAATTTTAAAGACACTATACTGTTATTATATCTTTCCAGCTTAATTGTAGAAGCTCTTTTCCTAAACGAATACCCTCCCACAAGCTTAAGCCATTTTTTGAGTTTATATTCTGACAAAAAGCTAAGCCCGTATTTCTTATCCACTCTCCCATCATCATAATCATAGTAACCGTAGTCAATCGACGACCTGAACATCAGCCTTTTGTTAAAAGCCGGAACGTAATTCCATCCTAACCGGTACACCTGGGCGTCGTTAAGGTCTTCATCAATCATTGATGAATCACCTATCCCTTTTTCCACATCCAAATTGTAGGTTAC
>JAQUWY010000048.1 GCA_028692655.1 Candidatus Omnitrophota bacterium
GTTCGGTAACACCTTGTCTTCAGGCTATATTGATGGCCGAGGAAACCTTGAAGAGGCGGTGGCAGAGTTTACCAAGGTGATCATTAACATGGGCAGCGATGCTATTGAACATACGGTAACAGGTATCTGGGGGTGGGCTGGAGCGTACATATCATGGTGGGGTATTGAGAATGCCGCGCGTCATTACGGGTTGTATGAACGCTATGGTTTTAGCCAGCGGGATAAAGTACCTAATATTTTAAGAGATTGGCTGGTCAATGGAAACCTTCAGCAACACGGAGACGCTCAGAGGGTATTCAGGTTGGTGGGTAAAAATATAACACGTTTGGTAAAGGCGTTGAGTGATTTTTATGATATCGACCGGGTTGCTTTGACAGGCGGCATTCTGTATGACGGTCCGGGAGAAGTGATCGTTGACGCTGCCGGTCAAGCAGAGTCGGGCGTCGATGTTGTAATGGCAAGTACTAAGAAGCAGGATTTGCAACACGGCTATTTAAGAGGGTTAGCCTATAAAGCTTTAGAAATAATGCGTTCTCAGGATGAGTCTTTGGATAATGGCGGTCCTACTCGGTATGACCGACACCTTTTTATTTTGTCCCGACTGAAAGCGCTTACCAGAGAAGATGAAGGATCAATAGACAACGGCGGCAATTCTTCTGTGACAAAAAGCGTAATAATTTTTGATCTCGATCACACCTTATATGCAACGCCTGACCTAGACCGTGCATATAGTGAGTATCCTATTGAATTTATACATCAGAGAACCGGTGTCCCCTCGGATGAGATACGAAGGATACGGGCAGAACTGGGAACCGGGACCAAAACCTTAAAGCATTACGGGATCTCGCCCGCGGATTACCTGATTGCCTTCTATCAGCGCTATAGACCTCATGTTTATATAGAGGAGAACGAAAAGCTGAAGGATGTATTGAAGCGGTTATCCGCGCGATTTCGTTTTGCTCTTGTTACCAATAATGGTCCACAATTTGCCCGGGAAGCTTTAGAAGTATTAGGCATTGATGACCTCTTTTCACTGGTAGTCAGCCAACTTGACGTGGTCAATAAGCCAAATTCTGATATGTTTTTGCAAGTGTGCAAAAAATTAAGAGTAAAGCCAGCTGAAGTAATTTCGGTTGGTGACCGCAAAGAAGTTGACATAGATCCTGCTGTAAGTATCGGTATGAAAGGTATCTTGGTAAAAGGTCCTATGGATATAATAAATTTTTTAGAAACAAAGCTAAAGAACGATTCCTATGATAACGGTAATGGTTCCGGAGTCACTCTATATAGAAATCCTTCTTTAGAACAAATTCAACCCCGTGCACCCCCGGCTTTAAGAATTATTCCTGCTATAAAGGATATTGATAATTTAGATACAATTCTTGCTTTGGCCGGATATATGCAGGAAGGCGTAAAAAAAGCCTTTCCTTTTGAATTTGATATTAATATTGGGAAACCGGTTTCTTTGGATAAATTCCTTAATTATGCCGGGGGTTATTATCATCCACAAACAAACCAATACGTTCTTCCTTACAGTATAGATAACCATAAACAGCAAATACCCACTTTAGTCATAACCGATGCTGATTTAACTGGAGAAACCGAAGAAGGTAGTATTAAAGATTGTCTTTTTGGCCGGGCCTATCCTTCTAAGAATATAACTATTACTTCTGCCTACAGATTTCAAAGCAGTAGACAAAAAACTCTTATATCCCGTAACATTAAAAATGCTATTCATGAAATAGGGCATTTATTTGGTATGGGGACGCATGAGATGCCTTTAAGCGATGGTGCGCATTGTGCTGATCCGACTTGTGCAATACATTTTACCCCTTCAACGAGAGAGCTGGATGTAGTAGAGCTTCGATTTTGTCCAGACTGCCTTGCTATTTTAAAGAAAGCTTTTCCCCAGACGCACGAAGCTGAAAGCTTTGATAATGGAAGCAATGCTTCACAAACAAGCCTGCGTATTAAAGCGGCAGAATCTTTAGGCCGCTTGCCCCTTGATAAAAATGAAACTATTGCTATACCCGCACTTAAAGCCATGCTTGCCATTGAAACTGACCCGGCAGTGCAGGTAACTATTGAGCGTATTTTGGCTATGGTGCGTAACCAGAGGGTATTCCTTGATGATAAGAATAAGCCTTTAGATAATGGCTCAAGCATTCAGTCCAAAACCCAGCCGCTTATTATTTTTGGCCAAACTGTAAGCGCTTCCAGAATAAATGGGCAGAAACCTCTGGATAATGGCAGCTGGTTGGAGTCAGCCGATATCCCAAGTATATCATTGCTTAAGCCTACTGAAATAAGAGCTTGGTATGATCAGCGCGGTATATTTAATATTTGGGTAAAAAATAATCCAGAATTTAGTTATAGAATTCCTGGTTTACTTTCTTTTAATGAGGTGCCTTGTGGTAGTTTCACTGATTCGCTCCAAAAAACTATTGCTAAGTATGGATTTTATATTCAATTAATTCCTGCAAGTTACGTAGATGTGTTTTTTGGGACATACCTTTCAGTACCAGGCTTATCAGGCAGATTTAAGGCAGGCTCTTTTAAGCTGGGGGTAAAAGGTAAGGAAGGAAATGAGCAAGTTATTAAGTTAAGATACGGCCCATTTTACAATGTAGTGGATGCTTTTAATTTAGCATTTAAAAATTTACTGCAAGATTCATCTAATTCGCCGAAGCCTTTTGACAACGGCGGAGATAAATCAAAAGCCATTAGACTGGAAACTGCCAATCTCTTTGCTGAAACTATAAGCGAGGAAGACAGGTTTGCAGAAGATGATATTAAAAGTTTGTCTTTACCTTTGCGCCGCATTAAGGAAAGCTTCACTGATGAGATATTCAGTGCCTCAACCGGTGCCGGGAGAAATCTTTTACGCAAAAATTGGCGGGAGTGGGTCCTGCCCTGGATAGATCCGTTTATGCCGGAAAATGAAGTTATTGATAATGTTTTTGATGTGGATGCGTTATTAGCTAACAATAATACTTTAAACAGGCTTGTCTCTTTAGCCGAACGCGTCAGGGAAATTGGGACAGAAGCCTGGGTACATATAGGAATTGGCGGCTCAGTTATACCTACAAAAGCCTTAGTTAACCCGGCCTTAAGCGTATATCACAATGATTTGACCAGAAAGGCAAGAGGCCAGGCACCCAAAGTATACTATACCGGCGATAACTTCTCCGGAAAGAAAGTTCACGACCTTATCGAAGCATTAACAACTCAGGAAATTTTGTTTAAAACCATCTATAACGTTATCTCTAAATCCGGAACCACTCAGGAAACCATAGGCGCTTATCTTCTTATTAAGGATGCTTTAGAAAAAGAATTAAAAAGGCTAAGAGAGCTCTTTAATAGATATAAAATTAACGTCCAGGATTTATCTGATTTAGGCCTGACAGTAGCTGACATTGTGCCAAATGCAGATGAGGCCGGTAATGAAAGATTTTCAACAGAGCGTTTCTTCATCTTTACTACCGGTTTTGATGAAGGAACAAGCGCTCTTTACCAGCTTCACCGTAAAGGCCTAAGTGATGAAGATAAAAAAGACCCTTATAAAGGAAACTTCTTTGATGTCCTGCCTGTGCCGGAGGGAACCGGAGGCAGGTTTACAGCTTTAACTCCTGTGGGTTTACTTCTTTTGGCAGTAACCGCAAACAGCAACAAAGGCCAGACACCTCGCTCACAAGTAGAAGAAGTTATGAAAGGGGCTAAGGCCGCCCTTATCCAAATGCTTGAAACTGATGCCGCTGATTTATCAAACACAGCTTTTGCAGCGGCAGCAATAAGCCATATTGCCGAATATAAGAAAGGTAAAACCATAGAAATTTTCTATACCTATGACCCAATATTTATTGATATGGGCTGGTGGTTAAATGAACTCTATTCTGAGTCATTGCAGGAATATGGTAAAGGTATTAATACTAAACCATTACTTGGGCCTCAAGATAACCATATGGATTGGAACGGGATAATCGCCGGCCCAAGAGACAAAATAATACGCTTTTTGATGACTGACGAATACGATGAATCCGAAGATTTGAGAGTTCCTGAGAACAGCGGAATAAGCAGTAAAAACGTATCTTCCATAGAAGGGTTCAAGTTAGGCCGGGTACAGAATATCTCCTGCAGGGCTACAGCCAGTTCAGCAACTAACCCGGTGAAAAAAGATAAGCAGGGTAATAAAGAAGTTTTACCAGGTGTGCTAAACTTTGTCCAAATCCTGCCAGAACGCACTTTATTTAATATTGGCCAGATGTTTTATGTCTCACAAACTGAGACTGCAGTGCTGGGAATCTTAAACGGGCTAAGGTCAAATCCGGATGCAGCTGGCAAATACACAGACTTAACTTATCTGCAATACTGGGTTGACGGATATAAAGACAATACTAAAGATAGTTTATTCGCAGAAAAAGAACGCCAGATTAAAGAGAGGAAGCCTTTGGATAACGGAGGAGGAGATACTGCAAGAGATGAAGCTTTAGCCATGCTTAAAGAAAAAGTTTATTTTATGCATAAAGATGTGCTCGATGAATCTTTATCCGGGCTGGAGCGTTTTAAAGCGGTATTTTTAGATGCTTTCTACTCAGCCCCTATAGGAGCTGCTCCCAGTTTAAGAGATGTAGCCGGGGCCGTAAAAGAAACCAATGCTTTTGACCAATACAGGATAAAAGAAGGCCTGCCGATAACTTTTGCTTTTGATAACAGCATATATATAGGAGAAGAGCACCAAAATATTTTTAGAATAATATATACTTTTAACAAAAATTTTGATGCGATAAGTGTAATCTGTGCCAAACAGGAAAACGAAAAGTTTGTTATTGGTTTAGGCGGGGTGAGGTATTATGCGGATGAAAATAGCGAAAATTTGGACAGTTTAAGGCAAGAACTTTTTGGAGAAACCGTATATTTAGCTAACCGGACAGATTTACGCGGATTTTTATGGGGTAATCCTTTAGACGGAGCTTTTACAGTTGTTGTTCCACATTCCGGCACAAGGTTAGGCAAAAAAAGTATCTTGCGCCTTTGGGCAAAGTCTATGGTTAACAGCGGAATTTTAGGAAAATATTTAATTCTTAAGCCGGATTTAGGCACTGAAGACAGCGATATGTCTGCTATTGAAGGAGCAGTGTCTCAAATAGCAAGAGATCTAAAGAATATTCAGGGAAAGGAATTAGGAATATACAGCCTTGTTGCAACGTCCCGTAAGTTAGAAGGGGGTAAGTGGTCGCATTCTAAATGGAAGGTGAGAGGCATAAGTATTACTGAAAGCCTAATTGCCGCGGTTCGTATGTTAAGCCGCCATAGCGAAGACTTTCCGGGAATGAAGCCTTTAACGGGTAAAGATTTAAGAGTTATTATCGATGGAACAGGAAATATCTCAAATATGGTTAATAGATTGCTTTCTTGTGCTTTGTACCGAAATTTAATAAAAGAATTAGGAATGAAACTCAAAATTGTTGGTATTTGCGGTGAGCAACGTGGAATTTATAATGCTAACGGAATTAATACTTTTGGCATAAAAGGGGTGACTTTATCCAGAAGAGAGCTTTTGTCTCAGGAAGCAGAAGTTCTGGTAATAGCAGAGTCTAAACGCGGAAAGTTAGATAGCAGTTATAGTGATATAAAAGTTAACGTTGTGATAGAGGGCATAGAATGCGCATTATCAAGAGAGCTATTTACCGAATTGGAGGCTCAGGGAATAGTATGCATCCCGGCGCTTATTGCTTCGGGAGGTAGTGCTTATGCGTCATTTGAAGAATTTTTCCATAGCCAGGTTCCCGTAAAAGTATTGAATATAAAAGAGCATGTTTTGCACTCTATAGAGTGTGCGGCGATAAGCCTGACTCGTTTAGTAATGAGAAGATGGTCATTACTAAAAAAACAGGGTTTACAAATAGAATTATTGGAGTTAACCGAAGCCATTGCCGGTGAAATAAGGGCCAAAAGAGACGAATATCTTATTAATCCCGATGAATATGTGCAATATAGGGCGGAGTTAGATGCTATACGTAACTTATCGGATAAAGCTGCTTGGCTTTTATCTTCTTGCGCTGTAGCCAGGAAAGAAATTCTTTTTGACGCCGAGAATGAAGATGACCTTATGTATAAACTTAAAAATACTACCGGAAAATATGGACAGATGGATGCAGCTTGTTTTTTAGGAGAAATGTTCTCAGAAAAGGCAGTTCCTGTATTAGAAATGGTTCTTTCTGATAAAAATAGAGATTATCGTGTTCGGCGCAATGCCGCTGAGGCATTGGGAAAAATAGGCAGTGCTGCCTCGGTAGAAACTTTACGCTGGGCGGCAGAAAAAGACAAAAGTAAAAAAGTAAAAGATATGTGCGTTTGGGCTTTGGAGCGAATTGGCGTAGGCGTTGAGAAAGTTAAGCCGCGAAGAGTTTTAGAAATGAGCGGTGAGGCCGTTGACAGGCTAGCAGAAGTTGTTGTGAGAAAGTGGAGCAATAATGCTTTTAAAGACGCGCCTTTACCGACACTAATTGCCATTACAGGCTATTCTGCTGCCGGCAAAACTTATTTTTCAAGAAATTTTATTGCGGTAATCCAAAGCAAATTGCAAGAATACTTAAAGAAGTGGCACGAAAGACATCCTGATAAGTGCTTAGCTTCTCCCGGTGTTTTGACTATAGATTTTGACGACTATATTATGGCTAAGCCCGACAGGCCTACAAAACTGCGTTCTTTAGGAAAAATGGGCTCTTTGAAACCTGAAGATTGGCTTGGCAAATGGGAATTTTCCCGTTTTTATCAAGATGTGCAGGCTTTACGCCGGGGTCAGGCTATATGCAAACCTGTGTTTGACCAGATAACCAGAAAACGCAAGATTGATGCCCAGGGCAAGGAAGATTTGGATACAATATATCCCGGATATAATATTATCATCGTTGAGGGAGTTTTCTCTCTTTCCCATAAGCAGACCAATCGCCACTATGATTTAACTGTTTTTCTTGATGGGAATTGGGAATTGAGAAGAAATCGTGATATCCAAAGATATATAGAAACTGGTAAATACTACAATATGGATGTTTTAGCCGTAGAAAAGCAGTTTGTCCGTAAACATCAAACAGAAGAGCTTCCAGCCATTCAGGAAGAAATGGCTTACGCAGAAGTAACCTTGAGCACTGATAACATACCTACTCCGCCCTATGTAGCTGCTTTTTATAAGGCAGTGCAAGGCTACCGGCAATGGCAGGTAAATAAATCCAATTTAAGTTTTTCTGATAAAGAAACGCAACTTAGGCGATTATATCAACATCCTGATTTTAACGGTATCCGCGGCTCGCCGATTGAAGTCAAAGTTGT
>JAQUWY010000018.1 GCA_028692655.1 Candidatus Omnitrophota bacterium
AGTCTATCAGGATCACTGCTCCGCATAAGCTTTCGGAAGATGAAATAAATAAGATGGTAAAGGAAGCTGAGAAGTATGCCGGCGAGGATACCAAAAGAAAAGAAACCGCTGAGCTTAAGAACCAGGCAGACACTTTGGTTTATAGCACGGAAAAAGCCCTGAAAGAACATGGTGACAAAATCCCGGAAGAAGATAAGAAAACCATAGAAACAAAACTGGCCGCTTTAAGAGATTTGCTCAAAGCGGCTTCAGCGGATAATGAAGCCATAAAAAAGGCTACGGAAGAATTGACCAACGCTTCACATAAGCTGGCGGAACAGATTTATAAAGCAAGCAATCAACAGCAACAACAAGGCCAGCAGGCTTCTGGGCCAGAAGGCCCTGCCGGAAGCCAGGAAGCAGCTTCAGAGGAGAAACCTAAGGATCCGGAAGTGGTAGACGCTGAGTATAAGGAAGAAGACAATAAATAGAGCACCTGAACGTTAGAGCACCAGTCACCAGTAGAGAATTTCTGCTCTGGTGTTCTGGCGTGCCGGTGCACTGGTGCACAATAAGATATGATGAGCACAACAAGAGATTATTACGAAGTTTTAGGCGTAAACAAGGGTGCCGGGGTTGATGAGATTAAAAAAGCTTATCGGCAGCTGGTTATGAAATTCCATCCTGACAGGGTTGAATCCGCCCAAAAAAAAGAAGCCGAAGAGAAGTTCAAGGAGATTTCAGAAGCATACGCTGTCTTAAGTGATCCCAAGAAAAAACAGCTTTATGACCAGTATGGCCATGCGGGCATAGATTCCCGGTATTCTACGGAAGATATCTTTAAAGGAGCTGATTTTTCCAGTATTTTTGGCGGCGGCGGCGGAAGCTTCAGCGATATTTTTGAACATATTTTTGCTGATTCAGGTTTTGACATTTTTGGTTCCGGTTCTCGGGGCCAAAGGCGGCAGAAAGCCGGAAGTGACTTACAGCTCAGAATTGCCATAACGCTGGAAGAAGTAAGCACCGGAGTTGAAAAAGACATTTCCTATAATCGTTACGACGCTTGTCCGTCCTGTAAAGGCACTGGAGCTGAATCAGGATCAGGGAAAACTACTTGCTCTACCTGCCGAGGTTCGGGTGCAGTTCGCAGCGGGATGGGTTTTATAAGTTTTACTCAAGAATGCCCATCTTGTCATGGAGCAGGCCAGATTATCAAGAATCGGTGCAAAAACTGTTCCGGCCAGGGTGTGGTTAGGGCAAAGAAAAACCTGAAAGTTAATATCCCCAAAGGTGTAAGTACGGGGTCGGTTTTACGCTTAAAAAGCGAAGGAAATTACGGCTCAGGCGGCCGGGGTGACCTTTATTTACATATTGAAGTTTTGATCCATTCCCTATTTAGCCGGGAAGGAGACAATATAAGATATAGAGTTTCTGTGGGGGTGCTTAAAGCTATATTAGGTTCGGAAATAGAAGTGCCGACTCTTTACGGAAAGGTGAAGATGAAAATTCCCGCCGGAACTCAACCGAACACAGTCTTTAGGCTAAAGAATAAAGGAATAGCTAACCTGCATAGCCGAAGAATGGGGGATGAGCTGGTAGAAGTTGAAATAGAGATCCCTAAACGGCTTTCTTCTCAGGAGAGAAAGATTCTTCAGGAGTGGGAGAGAATTAAAAGTTAATAGTCCACATTCTATAGAATATACAGGTTGAGGCTTAAAAAAAGTCCACGGTCCACGGTCGATAGTCCATAGACGACAGGCTATATAGGTTGAGGTTGAGGTTGAGGTTAAGGTTAAGGTTGAACCATTGTTGCAAACCCGCATTGCAACGAGGTTGAGAAAAACTAAAAAACCAAAAGACCAAAAAACAGAAAACTAAAGAACTAAAAATAAAAAGACTGAAAAACTGAAAGACCAAAAAACCAAAAAACACAAAAGCTAAAGAAATTAAAACCTTGCCTACCGGCAGGCAGGCGCTAACCAAAAACCGAACACCGCAAACCGATAATTTGATTCAAAACTTGAGACTTGCAACCTGAGACCTGAAACTTGTAACCTGCGACTCGAATTAAAGCTGTTTTTAGGAGAGAGAAAAATGCCGACATACGATTACAAATGCTTAAAATGCGGAGATAAATTCGAAGTTTTCCAAAAAATGAGCGATAAGCCGCTTACCACCTGCCCTAAATGCAAGGGCCAGGTTCGCCGCCTGATCGGTTCAGGCTGTGGATTGATTTTTAAAGGTAAAGGTTTCTATGCTACCGACTATAAGAAAAGTACCTGTTCTACTAAAGCTAAGGACGAGCCCAAAGCGAAATGCAACGGCTGCGATAAGCCGAAAGCTGACTGCAGCCAAACGTCAAACAAAAAAGATTCCGGAAATAATTCTAAGTAAAATTAAAACGACAGCCCGTTTTTGTTTTCTAACAACTTAGCTGTAAATATTGACCGTGAATGGTCAGGTGAGGAGATTAAATATGGTTTCTAAGGCCAGAAAGCCTTCAATAAAGCCCTTTAAAGCTACGCATTTTAACCCTTCAAAAGTAAAATCTTATTCAAAAGTTGTATGCCCCCCTTATGATGTTATAAGCAAAGCTCATTTAGCCTGCCTGCGCGAAAGGTCTCAGTTTAATTTTTCTCATTTGTTGATTACCGACAAGGGCGGTTACGCCGCGGTAGGGAGAAAGCTGAATGAATGGCTCAAAAGCAAGGTATTAATCGATGATGACAAGGATTGTTTTTACTTATATGAGCAGGCATTTAAGGTGGGAAAGAAAACTTTTAAACGTTATGGGGTGTTGTCGCTTCTTAGAATGGAAAAGAAAGATATTTTCCCGCATGAATACACTTTATCTGCCCCTAAGGTTGACAGGAAGAAAATGATACGGGCAGTAAAGGCCAATTTAAGCCCTATATTCTGTATTGCCGTAAAGCCCGTAAGAACACTTAAAAATATTTACTTGTCATTTAGCGCAAAAAAACCTTTTGCGTCTTTTAAGGATGAGGAGGGAATTCATAATCGCGTATGGAAGATTTTTGATAAGCGGGATATAGAAAAAATAAGCCAAGCTTTCAATAAGGCAAAACTTGTTATAGCTGATGGGCACCACCGTTTTGAGATATCTTACGATTATTTCCTGAAAAACAAAGACAAATTCCAAGACCTCGATTATGTTCTTGCGTTTGTAACGGATGTACAAGAAGGGCTCTTGATATTGCCTACACACAGAGTCATTTCTTTAGACGAGAGTAAAGATAGTTTTATACGGAAAGCCGGAAAATACTTTAAATTAAAAAAAGTTACCAAAGGCGGACTGGAAAATAAGTTAAGCAAGGCAAAGCGGTTTGCTTTTGGGCTTTGCTGGGGTAAAGAATTCTTTCTTTTAGAGTTGAAAGATGCGGCGATTTTAGGTAAGATAAAAGACAAGAGTTATCGTAACTTAGATACCTACGTTTTTCATCAATTGGTTTTGCCGTTGTTTAAAACAAGCGGCGGCATCAAGTATACACACAGCCTAAACGAAGCAGCCAGCATGGTCAAGGGCACTGCGGCGGCATTCATTTTGCGGCCGGCAACACTTAAGGCTGTTTTTTCCATTTCAAGCAAGGGGTGCCGGCTTCCTCAAAAGTCGACTTATTTTTATCCGAAGTTGACCTCGGGGATTGTTGTTAGGCGATTTCTAAAACACGGATAAACACAGATTTCAGGAGATACAGATACTCACGGATATAGAGAAAAGCGGATAGGCGCGGAAAAAATCCGCTTAAATTAGCGTAGGTATCCGCGTGAATTTGCGCGTAAGCGGGGCGAACAATGAGGATATTTAAAAAACCTTTTGGTTATAAGCTAAACAATAAGAAAAAAAAGATACCGGACGGCTTATGGCAGAAATGTTCGCAATGCTCTAATCTTATTTTCAGTAAGTTATTAGATGAGAATTTGAAAATATGCCCAAAATGCGGGTATCATTTTTCACTTACTTGCTGGGAACGGATAGGATTTATCACTGACCCGGGGACTTTTAAGGAGGAATTTAAAGACCTTGAGTCTCTGGATCCCATTAGTTTTTCCGGCCCTAAAACATATCGAGAGAAATTAGAAGAGGCTAAAAGTTCAACCGGCTTAAAAGAAGCTGCAGTTATCGGTGTGGCGAAGATCGAAAACTATGACGCTGCTTTAGGAGTAACTGATTCACGTTTTATAATGGGCTCTATGGGTTCGGTAGTTGGGGAAAAAATTACCAAAATAAGCGAGGTGGCGCTTGAGAAGAAAATTCCGCTTATAATTATTTCGGGTTCCGGCGGCGGGGCCAGGATGTACGAAGGTATGTTCAGCCTTATGCAAATGGCAAAAACCAGCGCGGCTCTGGCTCGCCTCAAGAAGGCAAATCTTCCTTTTATTTCGATATTAACAAATCCTACCATGGCGGGGGTTATGGCTTCTTTCGCCGGGTTGGGAGATGTTACTATTGCCGAACCCGGAGCTTTAATAGGTTTTACCGGCCCCAGAGTTATAAAACAGACTATAAAACAGGACCTGCCTAAAGGGTTTCAAACCTCGGAATTTAACCTTGAACACGGATTGATTGACTTGGTTGTCAGCCGTAAAGAGCTAAAAACAACTTTGGGTAAATTATTATATTATTTAACTTGACATATAAAGGTTTAAAATTTAAAATTTTAGCTTATGGCACAAGTAGCTTTAAAGAATATTAATAAACTTTACAACGGCAATATATCCGCGGTTAAGGATGTTAACCTTAACATTGAGGACAAAGAGTTTGTTGTTTTGGTAGGCCCCTCGGGCTGTGGAAAATCAACTACTTTAAGAATGGTAGCCGGTTTGGAAGATCCTACAAGCGGCGGCATCTATATAGGTGATAAAAAAGTCAATAATGTTCCGGCTAAAGATAGAAATATTGCTATGGTGTTCCAGAATTACGCTCTTTATCCGCATATGAATGCTTACAGCAATATGGCCTTTGCTTTAAAACTGCGTAATTACTCAAAAGCTGATATTGATTCCAGAGTAAAAGAAGCCGCACAAATTTTAGGAATAGGCCATCTTATGGACAGGAGGCCTAAGGAGATTTCCGGAGGTGAACGCCAGAGAGTGGCTGTGGGTAGGGCGATTGTGCGAAAGCCGGAGGTATTTCTTTTTGATGAACCACTAAGCAATCTTGACGCTAAGATGCGCGTGCAGATGCGCACGGAAATCCATAAGCTTCATTTAAAAATACAAACAACCATGATTTATGTTACGCATGACCAGACTGAAGCTATGACGCTTGGAAACCGTATAGCGGTCATGAAAGGCGGCGAAGTCCTGCAATTTGACACACCTCTAAATGTTTATGACAATCCGGTGAATAGGTTTGTGGCCGGGTTTATCGGTTCCCCTCCCATGAATCTTATAAAAGGGAAAATAATAAAAGACGATGGCAGCTTGCATTTCGATGAAGGTAATTTTAAAGTCAGAATACTTAAACAAATGAATGACAAACTCAGTAAGTATATAGACAAAGAAGTAATTTTCGGCGTAAGGCCGGAAAACATATATGATAAGTTATTTGCTTCCAATGCTACTCCGGATAACACTTTAACGGTTCTATGCGAAGTAATCGAAACGATGGGTTCTGAAAACTACCTTTACTTTTCTACAGGAAGTAACACCATGATAGCGGTTGTTGAAGCCGCGAATAAGCCCGCTGTGGGTGGCATGGTTGAGGTTGTTTTTGACATGAAGAAGGTTCATTTTTTTGATCCTTCAGAAGAATTTACCATTGTGTAATTTTCTTGCCTGCATAATTTTAGCGTTACTTTTTATCGACTCTCTTGTTCTGGCTTTTTCCAAAATGCCCGCGGTTGGTTTATTCTTCCTAACCGCATCTGCAACGGCCTTTCTGATTTTTCGTAAACTTAAAAAACATATTTTCTCGGGATATCACGGAGATATCGATTCAATAGAAGGAAAAATCAACCTTGCAGCGGAGAATATAACCGAGAAAGAAAAAATCCTCCAGAGCCTTTCGCCCAAACATGAGAAAATCTCTTTTTTATTTGAAGTTTCCAAGAAATTTATTGAGTTATCTGAACCGGAAGAAATCTATGATTTTCTTTTGTCTACCTTAGACAAGCTATTTCCCCAGGCAGACAATATCCTTGTTTTTGATTTTGAAAAAGGCCAGGATAACCTAAGCTTAGTTCGTTCGCTGAAAAGAAAATTTGCGGTTATAAAAGAAAAAAAAGGCGGAATAATAGACAGCTGGATTTTACGGCACAACAGTTCATTGTTGATAGATGATTTAATAAAAGATTTCAGGTTTGATTCTTACAGGGTGGAGGCTTATACGCAAAGAGGATGCCAGTCTTTCGTAGGCAGTCCATTTTCGATTGCCGAAAAACCTTTAGGCATCGTAAGAATGGAATCGGTTAATCCCGGAGTATTCAGCTTTGATGATTCACGCCTCTTGCGCAATATCTGTGAACTGGCGGCTGTTGTGCTTGAAAGGGGAAGGCTTTTTGAAAAAGCCAGGGAATTGGCAATCAGGGATTCTTTGACTGGCCTTTATTTGAAAGACTATTTTTTTGACCGCCTCAACCATGAGTTTAAGCGTATGAATGAAGGCACTTCCTGTGGAGTAATAATGGCTGATATTGACGATTTTAAAAAAATCAACGATACTTACGGGCATGTTGTCGGCGATAAAGTTATTATTGCTATTTCTAAGATACTGGCCGCATTAACTAAGATTCCGGGTATGATTTGCGGCCGTTTTGGAGGAGAAGAATTTGTAGTTTTGTATCCTGGCTGCGGCTTACAATCTCTCGTTGGTCTTGCTGAACGAATTCGCCAGGAAGTAAATAAAACAGATTTAAGTTTCCGTAGGAATACTGTTCATTTTACGGTATCGCTGGGGCTGGCTCTATACCCTGATACCGGCAAAGACGCCTTGAGCTTGGTTAAGGCGGCAGATGAGAGGCTTTACAAAGCAAAAAAAGAAGGCAAAGATAGAATATGTTTTTCTTAATAGCTGGATTTATATTGTTTGCCGGGTTTCTGTTCAACGAGTTTTTTCTCCTTAAAAGATTCCGCCGGAAAGAAGCAAACAGGGAACACTCGTTAGCGGAGGATGTCCGGATTTTAGAGAAAAGAGGCGAGGATATAAACAACGAAGTTAAGAAGTGGGAAAATATCTTGTCAGAACGCTTTTCGTTTTACGATATCACAAGAAAGATAACACCATATCTTGATAAAGAAGAGCTGGCCCGGGCGTTTATAGGGGAGATGAAATATCTAAACGGGGTTGAAAGCGTGGAGTTTTACGGCTCTTCCCGAAGAAAGGGCTGGCTTACTTTTAAACTCAAATCCTTTGAGCAAGATTATATATGTATTAAAACCACTTCCCATGAGGTCATAGAATGCCTGCCTTATTTTATAAAGTTATTTATTCTCTGCCTTGAAAGAATAGACCTGTACCGAAAGCTTCAGGAGCTATCCATACATGATTCATTAACGGGGATTTACAACCGTAGGTATTTTATGCAGCGGTTTGCCGAAGAGTTCCAACGGGCAAAACAATTTAATCTTAATCTGGCTTTTCTTATGATTGATATAGATAACTTTAAAAAAATCAACGATACTTATGGGCATTTAGTGGGGGATGTTGTTTTAAGAGAAGTAGCAGTTGTTATAAAAGAAAGTACCCGCGAAATAGATTTTCTTGCCAGGTTTGGCGGAGAAGAATTCTCGGCAGTTTTGTTAGAAACAGGTAAGGATGAAGCGGTTGGGGCGGGTAAGCGTATAAATGAGAGGGTGATTCAGAAAAAGATTCACGCTTTTGATGAAATTTTAAGTGTGAGTGTAAGCATAGGCGTAGCATGCTTTCCTCAAAATGCTTTATACCCCGATGTTCTTCTGGAAGTAGCTGATAAAGCGATGTATCAGGCTAAACTTTCCGGCCGTAACCGCGTTTGTTTCTTCTAAATCCAATTCATCAACCATTGTTGCAAACCCGCATTGCAACGAGGTTTTGCAACGAGGTTATAGGCTGTACAGGTTGAGGCTTAAAAAAAGTCCACGGTCCACGGTCGATAGTCTATAGACCATAGACGATGCAGATTGAGGCAAAGGCAAAGGCTAAGGTTGAGGTTAAGGTTAAGGTTGAGGTTGAGGTTGAGGAAAACCGAAGAACCAAAGAACTGAAATACTGAAAGACTAAAAAACGAAAAGACTTTAAAGCCTTGCCTACCGGCATGCAGGTGCTAAGCGAAAACCGAACACCGCAAACCGAACTGTAGTTTTACGATATTTAATTTTTAGGTTGTAAAAAACTCTGTTTTGTAGATAATAGCCTTTAGTGAAAGGAAACATAATATGGACAAGAACTTAGAAAAATATTTTTTAGAAGTTTGTGGAGTCGGCAAAGATGAATTGCCTCAGGACAATCCTTACCGGCAGATAGGCTTTGACGGTGAAAAGAACCGTTTGGGCTGGGTTAAGACGGCGGCTTTTGCCCAGATAAAGAAAGCCCTGGAAGAAGTTCTGCCATCGCTTGAAGGTAAAGATAAATTTATTTTTATAGGCATGGGCGGCTCTATTAATGGAATAAAGCCGCTGCTATTTCTTTCCGATAAGAAATTCTGTTATACTTTGGATAATCTTGATCCTGAGGCGATAAAGGATTTATTGTCGTCTTTGGGGGGTTTGGACAGGACGTTAGTGGTTGCGATTTCGAAGTCCGGAACAACAAAGGAAACTCAACTGCTTGCTTCGGCCATGAGGGAGGTATTTCTTAAGCTGCCGGGAGGAGAGGATTGGAAAAAAAACTTCATATGGCTGAGTGACCCCGAAGCTTTCGGCAAATTAGATGAGCTCGGCTGGCAGGGAGTAAAAAAAGTAGCTATACAGTTTAACGAAAAGAGCGATATCGGAGGCAGATTTTCTAGCCCCAATACGCTTATCTTTTTCTTGCCATTATTTCTGATATTGCAAAAAAGTTTCCGTGAACTTGAGGGTATATATAATTCTTTTTTATCTTCACAAGAGGCCATACGTTCTAAAGCTTTTCGTTTGGCCGAGGAATATAAAGATAAAGCCCGGGCATATTTTTCACCTATGACCGGGGAAAAGATGGGAGCTTCGTTTTCTTCCTGGATAGTCCAGCTTTTTCAGGAGTCGCTGGGGTCAAAGCTTGAAGGCCTGGAAGTTAAAACTCTTCCCAATACGAAAGATAAAGATTGTTTCTTCCCGGTGGAATTGGGGATGGATTTCGATTGTCCCATAGTCGAGATTATGAGCCAGATGTATTTTTTTCAGGTTTTTGTAGCTTATTATTCTGCCTTCAAAAAAATAAATTTTGTTAATCAGGAATTTGTTGAAAAATATAAGTTTCAAATGAGGAAGCTTCAAGAACAGGAACAACATACCAATTTAGAAGTTTTAAAGCTTGAAGATATAGTAAAATCAATCCGCGAAAAGATTAAGCCCAGCCAGAAATTTATAGAAGTGGTCCTTTATTTCTACCCTGAGGCCGGAGTGATAGAGGATATACGTAAAAGAATAGAAAATGTTTTTAAGGATAAAAAAATTCTTGTTTTTATCGGCAGTGATTGGAATCATCAGTCTTATCAGGCGGCTTTTGGGAGCAAAGACACTTTCTATCTTTTACTTCTACTCCCGGAATATAAGCTGGATTTTTCTTTTTTACCGCCGGAAATTCTCAAGCATAATGTTGAAACTCTTAAAGTCATAGGCGAGGCAACATATCTTACCCTCAGAGATAAGTCCCTTCTTCTGGGATATTCTAATTAGCAGGTAAACTCAACGGGGTTATATTTAGCGGCTTACAGGGATTGTCATTGCTGCCAAAGGGCTCAGGGCTTCTCTGGTTGAGACGGCCGGCTCTGTAACTGCTTGAAAAAACAAGAGTTTTGTGGTAATATTCAACTTGTTTTAAATCCGGAAATAATTAAACGAAAGGAGTTTGGCTATGGAAAAAGTTATTCAGGATTTACGCGATAAAGCCAGAAAGGATCCCAAAGTAATAGTCTTCCCTGAAGCCAATGACGATAGGGTATTTGAGGCAGTAAAAAGGATTAAAGACGAAGGGATTGCTAAGCCCTTATTGCTTACTCAGGACAATCTTGAGCCGGAACGCCAGGAAGAGTTTGCCAATCTTTTCTTTGAGCGCAAACAGGCTAAGGGCGTGACTTTTGAAGAAGCGCGGGAATTAATGGAAAATCCTTTATATTATGGCGCAATGCTTACTAGATATGGTTATGCTGACGGGTTTGTGGCCGGCGCTAAATTTACCACCTCTTCAGTTATCAGGACAGCCCTGAGCTGCCTTGAGGTAGATAAAAAAGCGGGAATCGTATCGAGTTGTTTTATTATGGCTATTCCTAACTGCTCCTATGGTGAAAGAGGGGTATTCATATATGCTGATTGCGGTGTGATACCTTATCCTACAAGTGATCAGCTTGCTAATATTGCGGTTTCCAGCGCTTATTTTGCAAAAACAGTTCTGGATATTGTTCCCAGGGTTGCACTTTTGAGCTTTTCAACTAAAGGGAGTGCCGCAGGAAGGTGGGTTGATAAGATAAAAGAAGCGGTAGAAATTGCTAACGGCAAAAACAGCGGATTTATGATTGACGGAGAGCTTCAAGGCGACAGTGCGCTTGACCCGGAAGTGGCAAGCCGAAAACTTGACCAGAGTGATGTCGCCGGCAAAGCCAATGTATTGATTTTCCCTAACCTTGATGCCGGAAATATCTGTTATAAATTGACCCAACGTCTGGCTAAGGGCAGGGCTGTCGGGCCTATAGTTTTAGGAACGATTCAGCCGTGCAGTGATCTGTCCAGAGGTTGCGAGGTAGAGGATATAGTTGATTGTGCCGCGGTTACTGTAATCAGGGCTCAGAACAGAGAGCTTCTCAGGCAGAAGGAACAGGATTAGCCCGACGCAAAAAAATCAGTTACAAACAAAATTTATCAGCTATTAGCAAAAGGTTTAAAGCCAGTGAAAATATTAGTTATTAATTGCGGCAGTTCGTCAATAAAGTATAAACTCTATGATACCAAGATCAGTTCTTTATTGGCCAAGGGCCTTATCGAGAGGATAGGAGAGAAAAACTCTAAGGCGAAAAATCATACAGAGGGGATAAAACTTCTTATATCCAGGATTATAGAAGAAGGTGCTGTTGATAAATTGGAAGAGATATCAGCTATAGGCCATAGGGTTGTTCACGGAGGGGAAGTATTCACTCAACCGCACATAATCGACGATGCTGTTATAGGCAAGATAAAGGAATGCGTGCCTTTAGCGCCTTTGCATAATCCGGCCAACCTGGCAGGTATTTTAAGCTGCGCTAAGGTGCTTCCCGATACGCCTCAGGTTGCTGTATTTGATACTGCTTTTCATCAGACCATGCCCGAGGCAGCTTATCTATATGCTATACCCGGGTATTTTTATAAAAAATATAAAATACGTAAATACGGCTTTCATGGTACATCACACCAATTTGTGGCTTGCCAGGCTGCTGATATTTTAGGGAAACCTCTGGAAAAAATTAAATTAATCACATGCCATCTAGGTAATGGCTGCAGCATTACCGCTATAGATAAAGGAAAATCTATAGATACATCCATGGGTTTTACGCCTCTGGAGGGGTTAATTATGGGCACTCGCTCCGGGGACATCGATGTGGCTGCTGTTTTTCATATAATGAAAAAAGAAAAAAAGCATATAGCTGATATGGATGAAATTTTAAATAAGAAAAGCGGCCTCTTGGGGATATCAGGTTTAAGCAATGATTTTAGGTCTATTGTCGAGGCTGCTAAGCGCGGTAATCGTTTTGCAAAATTAGCTTATGATATGTTTTCTTACCGCATTGAAAAATATATAGGTGCCTATTATTTTGCTTTAGGCGGGGCAGATGCGATATGCTTTACCGGCGGGATAGGGGAAAATTCCAAAAAGTTTATTTCAGATATCAAAAAAAAGCTTAAGAGAATCATAGACAGTAAAACGAAAATCATGGTTGTGCCTACTGACGAAGAACTGATGATTGCCCGTTTGACTTATAAAATGGTTAAGGGAAAACAAAAATGCCATTGAGGAGGCAAAGATGATGAGAATGATGCTAAAGTCAAAAATAAGTTACGCCAGTGTTACTGATGCTCAGCTTTATTATAAAGGGAGTATAGCTATTGATGAGGCCATAATGAAAGAGGCTGATTTGCTTGAGGGTGAGAGGGTCGATGTTCTAAATTTGCATAATGGAGCCCGCTTGCAGACTTATGTCATAAAAGGAGAAAAGGAGAGTGGAGTTATCTGCTTAAACGGCCCGGCTGCCCGCTTGGGGTTTAAAGGGGACAAAATCGTTATTATATCTTACGGAATGCTTTCCGACGATGAAACAAAAGCCTTTAAGGCTCGTTATGTGGAGTTAGATGAAAACAACAAAATTAAGGATACATACTTGGCCTGAGAGGATTTTAAGAAAAAAACTTCGGCAAGTAAGAGCCGTTGACTCGCGTGTGCGAAATCTCTTGGAAGAGATGAGTTCTTTTATGCACATAAATGACGGCGTTGGCCTTGCTGCGAATCAAGTTGGTTTGGATGCGAAGTTGATTGTGGTGCAATGGCAGGATAAATTATTTAAATTAGCCAACCCGAAAATAATAAAACGCCAGGGTATAACTAAATTTTGTGAAGGGTGCCTGAGTTTTCCCGGGCTGGAATTAGAAGTTAAACGAGCCGAGAAAGTCTGGGTTTCGGGGCTTGATGAAAATAATCAAGATGTTGATTTAGAGCTGGAAGGAGTGCTGGCGATTATTTTTCAACATGAAATAGACCACGTCAACGGCATTGTTTTTATCGACCGTATATCTTTGCTTGAGAGATTAAAAGCGGCTTTTAAGCTTAAGGAAATATCAAGGAGAACCAGAAATGCATTGCGTAAACAAGGAAACAAATAGCAGGGATTGCCCTTGCACGTATTCTTCCTGTTCACGGAAGGGGGTGTGCTGTGAATGTGTAAAATATCACTTATCTAATGATGAGCTTCCAGGTTGTTTCTTCCCGCCTGAAGCTGAGAAAACTTATAACCGTTCACGGGAATATTACATCTCTTTATTTAAAAAATAAATATATGGAAGTTAAGAACACTGAAATTATTATAATCGGGGCTGGAATTGCCGGTGTGAGCGCTGCGGTTTATGCTAAACGTTCAGGCCTTGATTTTGTTCTATGCGAAGAAAAAGCTGTCGGCGGCCAGCTCTTGTTGATGGAAAAGATAGATAATTACATAGGGTTGGGGCTGGGATTAAAAGGCTGGGATTTAGCCAATAATCTTGATAAAACTTTGTCTGAGCTGGGCATACCTGTTGTTTCGGGTAAAATAACCGATAGCGTGATTAATGAATCTGCGTCCAAGGTTGATGTGATGATTGAAGGGGTAACTTATGAAGCGAAAGGGTGTATTGTAGCTACAGGGGCGGCTTTTGAAAAACTGGGCGTTAAGGGTGAAGCTGAATTTTCCGGTAAAGGGGTGTCCTATTGTGCGGTATGTGATGGTTTTTTCTTTCGTGATAAAAACGTGGCGGTTGTAGGAGGAGGAAATACTGCGGTTGAAGAAGCTATGTATCTGTCAGGCATAGCAAAGAAGGTTACGCTTATACATCGCCGGGATAAACTGCGAGCCCTTGATTATCTACAAAAAGAAATGGCTCAGAAAGATAACATTGAAGTTGTATATAATAGTGTGGTTGAAGAAATCAACGGCAGTAGAATTTTAGAAAAGATATCTCTTAAGAATGTTGCCGATAATCAACGGCAGGAATTAATAATTGACGGCTTATTTGTTGCAGTGGGGGTTAAACCTAATACAGAGCAGTTCAAGGGCAAGCTTTCGATGGATGAGAAGGGGTTTATTATTACGAATGAAGAGATGCAGGCTTCTTCTAAGTTGATTTGGGCCGCCGGTGATTGTCGTAGGCGGCCTTTACGGCAATTGATAACCGCAGCTTCCGAAGGGGCTATAGCCTCTATGGGCGCATATAAGTATCTTAAGGGCCGATATGTAAGTGTTTAGATAAAAGTGAAAAAGAAATTCTTTTTTATTTTTCGTCTTATTATAACTGCTTCAATCCTCATAGCTCTTTTTAAATTTGTACCCTACAAAAAAATAGTTGAGGTATACAAGAACTCTTCAAAGTTGTATCTTGTCTTAGGGGGTGTCTTGTTTTTTCTCAGTTACCTGGTGGCTTTATTCAGGTGGAGATTCTTGCTTGTTTCTTTGAAAATAAAAGCTTCCCTGAGGGAAGTGTGTTACTCTTTTTTTTGCGGGCTTTTTTTTAATTTATTTTTTCCTTCCTTTGTAGCCGGAGATGTTTTCAGGGCTTTTAGTATTTCTTATCGGCACGGCCATCCGGGTAAAATTGCTTCCTCGATCTTAATGGACAGATTTAGCGGTTCTACAGCTCTCATGCTTGTGGCTGTTTTTTCCTTTTTCGCGGGAAGAAACCTGTTTCAAGACAAAACCGTCGTGTTTTCTCTAGTGGTTCTTTTTAGCGCTATTACTTTTATTTCTCTGATAATATTCAGCAAGACGTTTTTTCTGTTTCTAATGAAGATTTTCAAGAAGCAGTCGGGTTTGAGAAAGAAAATACTTTCTTTTCATGACCATCTTTATTTTTTTAAAAAAAACCCGGCAATTTTTTTTAAAAGCCTGCTTTTTTCTTTCCCGATTCAAGTTCTTACTCCCTTAGGATTTTTTGTCGCCTCGAAAGGATTTCATCTAGATATAGGGGTCTTGTATTTTTTGACTTTGGTGCCTATAGTGGGGGCAATCGCGCTTATCCCGATAACTATTGCCGGGGCAGGTACCCGGGAAGCCTCAGCGGTTTATTTCTTTTCTCTTGTAGGTATCGACAAAAGTATCGGACTGGGTATTTCGTTGCTTAACCTGATCTTTATGATAATCATGGGTATTTTAGGAGGAATCCTTTATGTTAGTGTATATCATAGATGGTTTCAATCTCGTCCATCGGGTAAAAAACCTGAAAAATTCAGTTGAGCCCCACTGCAGTTTAATCCGATATATAAGAATGAATAAACTTACCGGCAGCCGCAATAATAAAGTCATTATTGTTTTTGACGGTTCATATAATCTTGCGGCTTTCCAGGAGAGAGGGGATTATGAATTATTTTTTAGCCAGAACTTAAGTGCTGATGAGCTTATTCACAAGAAGCTGAAATCTTTATTAAATAAGAGCCAAGTCGTTGTGGTGAGCGACGATAGAGAGATAAGGGACTTTACTAAGCGTGAAGGAGCCAGGAGTCTAAGAATTAATGAGTTTATAAAAATAAAACAGCCGGATGTATCAGAGGCAAAAGATATTGACTATTCTCTCCAGAGAGAAATTACCGAAGAAATGAGAAAGATATGGTTGAAGGATAAGTAGTCGATAGTCTACAGTCCATAGGCTATACAGGCTGAGGCTCGAGAAAGTCCATAGACGACAGGCTATATAGGTTGAGGTTAAGGTTGAGGTTGAGGTTAAGAAAAACTAAAAAACCAAAAGACAAAAAAACAGAAAACTAAAGAACTAAAAACAGAAAGACTGAAAAACTGAAAAACCAAAAAACACAAAAGCTAAAGAAGTTAAAACCTTGCCTACCGGCAGGCAGGCGCTAACCAAAAACCGAACACCGCAAACCGATAATTTGATTCAAAACTTGAGACTTGAGACCTGAAACTTGGAGCTTACGGCTTATTCTAAGAGGTTCGCAACTGAGTTTGACTCCACAAGGCATTTCGGATATAATTTAAACATGATAAAATTCGTAAAATGTCTTTTATTTCTACCGGCAGTGCTAACGTTCACCAGTCTTTTGTTTCTTCCGGCAAAGGGGCAGGATTTTTATTCCGAGGTTAGTTCACAAGAAACCCTTGGTTCCCAAATTCTTTATAAACAATACATCGATAACGGCACCTACTATTTCCATGAGAGCCTGTATAAGGAAGCAAAAGAACTGTTCTGGAAAGCTATAAATCTATCTCCCGAAAATCCTGATGCCTATATTAATTTAGCTATTGTCCACATCAAGGAAGGCAATATTGAAACCGCTCAACGGTTACTGCAGAAAGCTAAAACGCTTCATCTCGACGGTTATTATCAAGAGGAGATTCTTTTATATAATCTAGGCGTATGTTTTTTTGAAAAAAAGGATTACGCTGAGGCAGAAAAGTATTTCTCACAATCCCTGGCTTTGCATCAAGATTTCGGCGAAGCCAAATATTATTTGGCATTGTGTTTAGAGAAACGGGGAGATCATCAAAAAGCTTTTGTTTATATGTTTTCGGCCCGGAATTCTTTCAGGAGCCAAGAGAACGTTAGCTACCGGAAAATGGCTGAGGATGCTTTAGAAAGATTAAAAGAAATATATAAGGTTAATAACATTTCATTAGCCAGGTCTTTTTTAAGAAAAGGCAAAAAAGCTGCCCGCCAAGGTGATTGGGATCAGGCCTTTATTCTTTTGAAGGAAAGCGAGATGCTTAACCCCAAAGATTCCAGAGTTTATTATGAGATAGCCCTGCTGTATATACAGAAACAGTCTTATCATAACGCTGTAGAGTACTTTAATAAAGTTATAGAGGCTAATCCTTCGTCGTCGCAGGCTTATCAGCAGATAGGCCGTGCCTATCGGGAAATAAAGTATTATCCTCAGGCTCAGGAAGCTTTTTCTAAGGCTTGTGAGTTTTCTCCGGATGATGCGAGTATATGTTATGAACAAGGTGTGACTTATCTGGAAGAAGGCAAAGTTAATTCTGCCAGGAAATATCTCAATAAAGCTAAGAGGATGGCTTTAAAAGAAAAAGATTTTAGTTTGGTTAAAAAAATAGATTTTGCTCTCAAAAGAGGTTCCAAAATTAAATATAAAAAGCCTAAACCGCCTTATATGCCTAAAAGAGATGAAGCAGTCAGGCCAATACGAAAATTTTATCCCCGGCAATCTTCATTGAATAACCGAGGCTCCTTGAGCCAAGGGTATTACATCACTGATGTAGATTTGGAAACTCAGCCGTCTAAATAGCCCGCCTTCTCTTATCAACATTAAGTTGACAGATTTAAGTTTATGTATACAATTGTATATTATTCGCGGCAGAAATTTACGGCCCCATCGTCTTTCCGTTTGAGCTTTGCTCAACGGAACCCCGCCGAATTGTATTTATAGAGGAGCGGGGAGCACGGCCAGTTTTGTTAGTTTGATATGTTTTAAGGACAAGTATTCGCCATTGATTATATAATGGCCCCATCGTCTAGCACGGTCTAGGACATATGGTTCTCAGCCATAAGACACCGGTTCAAATCCGGTTGGGGCTACTTATTTTCATAAACTTTAACAAGCCAATAATAGTTCCCGGTTCATCCTTCGTCATTTTATTCCTCAGGACTAATTCGACTAAACATTTTTCTTCGCTTTTGGCTTGAAAAATGCAAGTCTCATTGAGAATCCGGTTGGTGCTAGTATTTTTGCTTTGCAAAAATACAGAGCAATCGACCAATTCGACTTTGCTCAGGGTCGATACTGAGCCATGTCGAAGTATCGAGAATCGAAATTTGAGATTTGATTAATGAAGATTATCGATTGCGGTCTAATCTCGATTTTCTATTTTCGAAATACTTTATTATAAAAAAATCCGCCCAAAAGGGCGGTTTTTTTATTTGATGGCTTACTTCGGAAAAAGATTATTTCTGCAGAAGGTAAAACCTAATATGATTAAAAATCTGATTTTTTGATTTAGGGCTAATTTTTGTAAACTTTATGCCCATAATAAAAGGAAATTCAGGGTTGTTAGTTTCATTACGGCGAACCACTTCACCTGTCGCCAGAATTGGTGTTTTTGATTCCGGAACGTATATTCCCAGTTCGATTGTCTCTCCTATATCCATCTTGTAAGGAGCTAGTATACAAATTCCATTTTCTGAAATATCCTGGCTAAGGGCATTACGTTCTACGAGATATTTCACCGAACAGCGTATGACAGATAAGGGTTCCTTTAATCTAAATGACTTTCTTTGGTTTATCATAGTTTCACCTCACAATTTTATCTCCGCTTTCAAGATAACACATAATTCCTGTGGTTTAAAGGGTGGAAGGTGTTACGAAATTAAAACGTTTACAGGTAGCGTTGCTATAAGGATTTAAGCGGCGCGTTAGGAGTTGGTTGAAAAAAATTAAGCCTGATTTCTTGCAGGTTTTTAACAGGCTGCAACAGGAGGCGAATACCGCCAGCCACGGGAGAGGTGATTCGCCTTGGCCCTGTTACAACCGTTGCATTAAACATTATACTCTCAATTTAGAAGTATTAAAAGAAAAGAGTGGATAAAAATATTAAATAGAAACAGTTTTAAGCCCTAAGCCATAAGCTTTTTAAAGAGTGTAAAATTGTAGAGATGTGTTTACATATTTTGTGTAAAGGCGAACGGTATACGGTTGCGTAACTCGTATCGTTATTCGTTTGCCGGCTGCGTTAATAAAATCTTATGAATAGAGACGGTTGACGTTTAACGACAGCCGTTTCAAGCTACCTGCCGGTAGGCAAGGCTTTAAAGTCTTTTCGTTTTTTAGTCTTTCAGTATTTCAGTTCTTTGGTTCTTCGGTTTTCCTCAACCTCAACCTTAACCTTAACCTTAACCTTAACCTTAGCCTCTGCCTTTGCCTCAATCTGCATCGTCTATGGACTATGGACTATCGACCGTGGACCGTGGACTTTTTTTAAGCCTTAACCTGTATAATCTATCGCCTGTGGACTGTGGTTTGCGACCGTAAATTCTTGTAGCTTAACGTACAGCTTGAGATTTTCGGCCAGAATTACCAATGGGGAGAAAGGAGGGAGTCAAAAAATCGTTTCGCAGTCTTTTTATTCTTGTCATGCTGGATGTTATGTTTTACCTGAGTTTTTTTAAGTAAATTAGTATTATCCCAGTTTTTTCGCATTCTGTTAGCCGGGCAGCCGGAAAGCATAAGGATGATTACGGGTATTATTAAAAATTTCATAGAAAATATTATAACATAAGAACAAGAAAAATGGTAGTTCTTGAGTTTTTAACGGTAAGCAGGGTTTTCTCTAATATATTTGGCTTTTTTTATAGTTATGATATAATTTAGCCTGCATTTTACACAAATACTTTTAAGAAGGAAGCTTCCTATGCTGGCAAAACGCATAATACCCTGTTTAGATATAAATAACGGCCGGGTGGTAAAAGGGGTTAATTTTATTAACCTTAGAGATGCCGGTGACCCCGTAGATAACGCTAAAGTTTACGAACAAGAAGGAGCTGATGAACTTGTTTTTTTGGATATTACCGCCAGCCACGAGAAGCGTTCGACCACGATTGATTTAGTAAACAGGGTGGCTGAGGTTGTGTTTATGCCTTTTGCAGTGGGCGGTGGAGTTCGAAATGTTGGCGATATCAAAAGGCTTCTCTTGGGCGGAGCAGAAAAGGTTTCTTTAAATACCGCGGCAGTCAATAATCCTTGGATAGTAAAGGAAGTATCGAGTATCTTTGGCAGTCAATGTATAGTTGTGGCAATAGACGCAAAATTAAGATATAGTCCTGAGCAGAGCCTAAGGGCAATAGACGCAAAGTCAAAATACAAGACGAAAGGCGTAGGACGTAGGACGAAGGACGTAGGACGAAGGACGAGTGGTGTTGGATGTAGAAAAAACGTCTCGCATCTCACATCTCACGTCTCACGGAACGAGTGGGAGGTCTATATCAATGGCGGAAGAATTCCAACAGGAATGGATGTAGTTAAATGGGCCAAGAAAGTGGAAAAGCTGGGTGCAGGAGAAATACTCCTTACCAGCATGGATTATGATGGGACCAAGAAAGGCTTTGATATAGAATTGACAAGAATCGTGGCAGATGCCGTTAATATCCCGGTTATAGCTTCCGGAGGAGCCGGTAAGCTGTCTGATTTTTATGAAGTCTTTACTAAGACTAAGGCTACAGCGGCTCTGGCAGCATCTATATTCCATTACCGGGAAATAGGCATTAAAGAAGTCAAAAAATACCTTAAGAAGAAAGGAGTGGAAGTGCGGATATAATAGGGAAATGCGAAATATAAAATTAAAAATGCAAAATTGAAAATAAAGAGGGAGATATACATGAAAACGAAAAAAAAATCAACAACTAAGAAAATAACCCCGGGCACAAAAGCAAAAGGTAAAATAAAACTTAATAAAAAAATACCCAGAATTCCAGAGTTAAAACTGGATGCAAGCGGGCTTATTCCGGCCATCGTGCAGGATAGAAAAACAAAAAAAGTCTTGATGCTTGCCTATATGAATAAAGCTTCCTTAAGAATTACTTTAAGCGAGGGGCGTACTTGTTTTTATTCGCGGTCAAGGAAGTGCTTCTGGCGCAAGGGAGAAACAAGCGGCCATATCCAGAAAGTCAGCCAAATATATTATGATTGCGATAAAGATACCTTGTTGATATTGGTTGAGCAAACAGGAGCTGCTTGCCATACAGGGAAAAAAAGCTGTTTTTATAGAAAAATAATATAGCATTTAAAGCAGTTATTATAATGTAATGAGAATGAAGAATATTTCTATGGATATGAACCCATCATTGGAACAATTCAAAAAATTAGCCAAAAATAATAATCTTATTGTCTTTTCGCATAAGTTCTACTCGGATTGGCTGGCTCCTGCTGCGGTTTATTGTAACTTGAGAAGAAAAATCAAAGGTGAAAGTTTTCTCCTCGAATCATTGGAGGGCCAGGAGAAAATTTGCCGTTTTTCTTTTTTAGGATTTATGCCGATTTGCACCTTCAAAACTAAAGGAAACAAAGCCTATATTAAATATTCCGGCCGTAACCAAGTAATAACTTCCAAAGTTTCCCGGCCTTTGGCAGAACTTAGGAAAGTTATGAAAAACTTCAAAGTAGCCCCGAAAGAGAATTTACGTTTTTTTGGAGGTTTTCTTGGGTATGTTGGCTATGATACAGTAAGGTTTTATGAGCCTATAGGCAAAGAATTACCCGACCCCCTGGGTACTTATGATACCTATTTTATCCTGCCTAAATTTTTGATAATTTTTGACCATGTGAAAAAACAAATAGAAATACTTTCTTTTGTCCGGATCGAGAACTCTAAGTTAAAAAAGCCCTGTTCTATAGCTGATTTATATAAAGCGGAAGAAAATGAACTGAAGAGCTTGTATAGAAAAATATCTAGCCCCTGCAAATTGCCTGAATTACCATTTTCTTCTTCGCGTTCCAGAAAAATATTAAGTTCAAACTTTAAGAAAAAAGATTTTATTGCTGCCGTAAAAAAGGCTAAACAGCATATATACAAGGGAGATATTATACAGGCAGTTATTTCTCAAAGGTTCAGCACCAAGTTTAAGTCAGATCCTTTCTCTGCTTATCGTTACCTTAGGATACTCAATCCTTCTCCTTACATGTTTTATCTTGATTTTAAGGAGCTTCAGGTTACCGGGTCTTCTCCTGAAATGCTCCTGCGTTGCGAAGGCGGAGAGTTAATAACGCATCCTATAGCCGGAACAAGGCCCCGGGGAAAGAATGAACAGGAGGATTCGAAACTTAAGGAATCTTTACTCGCAGATATCAAGGAAAAGGCTGAACATATAATGTTAGTTGATTTGGCCCGTAATGACTTGGGAAAAGTCGCCAGTAAGGGTACGGTGGGTATAAAATCTTTCATGGAGGTTGAAAGGTTTTCTCATGTAATGCATATTGTCAGCGAAGTAAGGGCGAAATTATCTGCTACAGAGGATATTTTCTCAGCTTTGACAAGCTGTTTTCCTGCCGGAACCGTGAGCGGGGCTCCAAAAGTCAGGGCTATGCAGATCATAAATGAGCTTGAACCGGAAAAAAGAGGTATATATGCCGGTTCTGTAGGATATTTTTCCTTCACAAAGAGCCTTGACACCTGTATAATAATCAGAACTATTGTCTTTAAGGGTGGTAAAGCTTATGTTCAAGCCGGGGCTGGTATTGTAGCCGACTCTCGGCCTGAAAACGAATATAAAGAAACGATTAATAAGGCAAAAGCTCAATTCTTAGCGCTTGAGCTTGCTGCCGGAGCCGAGGAGCTAACCAATAGTTGAACTGATAGTTTAAGAAAGCGGCAAAGAGGAGGAAGATAATATGTTAAGAATACGATTAAGAAGGCCGGGTAAATCTGTTAAAGGGAGGTATCACTATAAAATTGTGGTAATTGAAGGTAAATTTGCCCGGGAATCAAAATTTCTGGTTCAAATCGGCCATTATGACCCTTCAAGGCAGTTGCTGAAGTTTGATATTGAAAAGTATCAGGCTTGGCTGGCTAAAGGGGCGACTCCTACCGAAACTGTAGCGACTTTATTTAAACGTTACAAAAAACAAACGGCAAAAGCGGCCTGAGCCAATAAAGCAATATATGGTCTGGTTTTGAAAAATTAACAATGAGAAATAATACAAGGAGGGCGTAATGCAGGGACCTAACAGTGGAATGCTTCAGATAGTTCCTTTAATTTTTATTTTTGGAATCTTTTATTTTCTCATAATACGCCCCCAGCAGAAAAAACAGAAAGATCATCTTGCGATGATACAGAATATAAAGAAGAATGACGAGGTTGTTACTGTGGGCGGAGTTCACGGAACTGTTATTAATGTTAAAGAAAAGACTTTTATTGTGCGAATAGACGAAAACGTGAAAGTTGAAATCGATAAAAGTTCAGTAGCTTATATTAAGAAGGTAAGGCAATGATCAAAAATACAGATTTGAAGCTCAGGGTTGGAGTAATCCTCACACTGGTGGTTCTAAGTATTTTGTACGTGTTCCCTTTGAAAAAAAACGTAAATCTTGGCTTAGATTTAAAAGGCGGAATGTATGTCCTGCTTAGAGCCGATACGTCTTCGGTGCCTGCTAAAAGAAAGTCAGATGCTATAAGTGCTGCGGTTGAAAAAATACGCAGCCGTATAGATGCCTACGGGGTCAAGGAAACGTCAATCCAGGTTCAGGGAGAAAATTCCATTCTTGTCCAGGTGCCGGGCCTTGTGGATAGAGAAATAATAGACCGCTTGAAAGAAGTGGGAAAACTTGAGTTTCAGCTGGTAGAAGAAGACAAAGAAAAAATTTCCTTGGCTTTGAAGGGAGAAGTGCCCGAAGGCTGTGAGTTAAAGGAATATGAAAACTCTCAATTGCTTATACGAAAGAGCCCTTCTCTTGTTGGAAGTGACCTGGCTGATAGTTTTGTAGGCTTTGATTCTTATGGTATTGCCGAAGTCCGCCTGAAATTTACTTCTGCCGGGGCAAGAAAATTCGCTAAGGTAACTGAAGATAACGTAGGTAAGCGACTGGCAATTGTTTTAGACGGCAGTGTCAAGAGCGCTCCTCAGATAAGAGAGCCTATAGCAAGCGGAGAAGCCCAGATTACCGGAGATTTTTCTCTGGATGAAGCAAGGCTTATAAGCTCGGTATTAAATTCAGGAGCTCTTCCCATACCTTTAGTGGTGGAAGAAGAACGGAGTGTCGGCCCGCTCTTGGGCTCAGACTCGATTCAGAGAGGAATACGTTCTATATTTTTGGGAGCCGTCCTTGTCATTATTTTTGTACTTATCTATTATCTTTTAGGCGGTGTGATTACTGTCATCTGTCTTTTTCTCGATCTTTTGTTTATCCTTGCCGGCTTGCATCTTTTTAAAGGTACGCTGACGCTTCCCGGCATCGCCGGTATGATTTTGACTTTGGGCATGGCGGTAGATGCCAATATTTTGATATTCGAAAGAATAAGGGAAGAGCTTAAGGAAAATAAACCTTTCAGCATCGCCGTAAAGAATGGTTTTAACCGGGCTAAAAGAACAATATTTGATGCAAATGTTACAACCCTGATAGCCGCTTTCTTTCTTTTTTATTATGGCACGGGGCCCATAAAAGGATTCGCTGCTACTTTATCTTTGGGTATCATAGCCAGTATTTTTACTGCTGTATTTGTAGGCAGGACAATTTTTTCTTTTTTAATAAATTTAAAACTGAAAAAATTTACAATGCTTTCTGTTATATCGTCTTCCAAGATAAACTTTGTTAAGGCCAGATGGTTTTGCATTGTTGCTTCTTTAATCATAATCGGCGTGGGAATGTTTAGCTTTTACTCTAAAAGGGATGATATCTACGGAATAGATTTTAAGGGGGGGCAAATCCTTGAATATAAGATTACTCCCGCGGTTAACATTGAAGAAGTAAGGGCAACTCTTAAGGCGAAGGGCTTTGATAGCCTCATCATCCAGGAGTTTAAGGATATTACCGGAGGCATAATCATAAAAAGTAAAGATGACATTTCATCAGAGCTCCAGAAAACTTTAGAAGAGAGTTTCCAAAATGTAGAGGAGCTTAAAATCACTACGGTAGGCCCGGCTGTAGGCAAAGTCTTGAGGAGTAAGGCTTATATGGCCATAGCACTTTCCCTTTTAGGTATACTTCTATATGTTGCTGTGAGATTTAAGCATTTTGACTTTGCCTTTGCGGCTGTGATAGCGCTTTTCCACGATGTTTTTATCTGTCTTGGGTTTGTGGCCTTGGCCGGGTTTGAGGTGAATCTTTTGACTGTAACGGCGTTGTTGACGATAGCCGGATACTCCATAAATGATACTATCGTTATCTACGACCGGATTAGAGAGATATCTCCGCATATGCGCAAGGCACCATTAAAAGACATAGTTAATAAAGCCATTAACAGCACGCTTTCCCGGACGATTATTACTTCTTTTACCACAATTCTTGTAATAGCTTCTATTTTTATTCTAGGAGGCGAAACTCTTAGAGGATTTTCTTTCACTTTGCTGGTAGGGGTAATTTTTGGCACCTATTCTTCGATATATATCGCTTCTCCTTTGGTTCTTTTGTTTAGAAAGACCCGTGTTTAATGTATTTAAAATTTATGTGAATAAAGATATACCGCAAGAGACGGCAGCTCAAAATCTGCTGTCTCTTGGGTATCAACGGGTTGACGAAACCCTCGAAGAAGGTGACTTTTCTTTTCGCGGAGATACGCTTGAAGTATTTCCGGTTAATTTTAATTTTCCCGTCAGAATAGAATGGGAATTTGAAAGCATAAGGAATATTTACAGTTTTGATAAAATCCTCGGGAAAAAGATCATTGATTATGATCTTCTCATCATAATACCTCATCTTAAAAAAACGAAACGATACTTAGACGAAAATTTTCCTTTAGACGCTGTGCTGAGGATAGAGAAAGGCGACTATGTGGTTCACACCCGTTATGGTATAGGAAAATTTCTAGGCACGCGTAAGCTCAAAGTACGGGAAAAAGAGGATTATTATTTTGAGATAGAGTATTACAAGGGAGACAAGTTGTATGTTTCTAAAGAGGAAGCACATTTAATCCAGAAGTATTCTAATTTTAATTTAAGGAGGCCCCGGCTTTCGCGTTTAGGTTCCAAAGAATGGACGAAAACAAAAGAAAAGGTACAGAAAGGTATAAAGGCTTTTGCGCTTGAAATATTGCGTATGGAAGCGCAGAGAAAGGTTATAGGCGGCTTTAGGTATGTAAAAGATGACCAATGGCAAAAAAAGTTTGAGGATGCCTTTCCTTATGAGGAAACAAAGGACCAGATTGAAGCAACCCGCCAAGTAAAAGCTGACATGGAAGGCCCCAACTGTATGGATAGGATGATTTGCGGAGATGTAGGCTACGGCAAAACAGAGGTTGCCATGAGGGCAGCTTTTAAGGCAGTAGTCAGCCAAAAACAAGTTGCTTTTTTGGTTCCTACTACAATTCTTGCTTACCAGCATTATAATAACCTGGTAAAGCGCTTGGCAGATTTCCCTTTTTGCGTGGAAATGCTTTCAAGATTTCGTTCGCAGTCTGAGCAGAGAGAGATTGTAAAAAGGCTTAAAGAAGGTAAAGTTGACATTATTGTAGGGACCCACCGCCTTATATCTGAAGATGTGGTTTTTAAGGATTTGGGCCTTTTGATTATCGACGAGGAGCATAAATTTGGTGTGGAACACAAAGAAAAAATTAAAAAAATCAAAGTAGGAATTGATGTCTTAATTTTGACTGCAACTCCTATTCCCAGGACACTTTATATGAGCTTGATTGGCATCAAAGGTATTTCTTTAATTAAAACACCTCCTCGGCAGAGATTAGCAATAAAGACTAAGTTGATTGAATTTGAGCCTGGAAAAATAAAAGAATCGATTGTGAAAGAATTTAGAAGAGGCGGCCAGGTTTTCTTTATTCACAACCGCATACAAAGTATATATAAACTGCATGATTTATTACGTAGGCTTCTTCCGGCGGGAATACGTATAGGAGTGGTGCACGGAAGAATGCCGCCTCATTCCATGGAGAAGATAATGCTCGATTTTATTAACAAAAAAATTGATTGTTTGCTTTCGACAGCAATCGTTGAATCCGGCATTGACATTCCCGCGGCAAATACTATTATTATAGATAACGCCCATAGGTTTGGATTGGCTGATTTACATCAATTGCGCGGCAGGGTAGGAAGATTTAATGTTCAGGCTTACGCGAATTTAGTAATTCCTTCTCAAAGAGTTGTTTCTGCCGAAGCCAGGAAAAGGCTTGAGATGGTGGAGGAGTTTTCTCATTTAGGTGCGGGGTTCGAGGTGGCCATGAACGATCTGGAATTAAGAGGAGCCGGTAATATCCTTGGCAAAGAACAGCATGGTTTTATATGGATGGTGGGTTTTGACCTGTATTGCCGCTTGCTTAGAAAAGAGATAGAATACCTAAAGCAGGCTTTTAGAATCGGGTTAAATTGAAATTAAAATTTAAGTTCCGAAAGAGAAAAATAAAAAAGGCAGGTGTGATGAAAACGAAGATTTTTCTTATTTTGTTTATCGCTTTACAATTAGGGGCCAGCGCTGAGGAGATAACCCGTATAGTTGCCAAAGTAAATAATCAGGTAATAACTTCTAGGGACCTGGATGACTATTGTAAGGCTTTAAATTATGATATTTCCGACAGCCGCCAAAAGATTTCCTTGCAGGGCCAGGAATTTAATAAAGAAGCGCTGAAACGTTTAATTGAAGATAAGTTGGTTCTTGGTGAGGCTATCAGAGAAAAAATACAGATTCCGCAGCCAATGATTGACAATAGGCTTGATCAGATAATATCTTCTTATCCTTCACGCCAGGATTTTGAGGCTTCACTCTTAGAAAAAGGGTTTACTGTTACTTCCTTAAAGAAAAAAATCGAGAGCCAATATATGATGCGGGAAGTTATCGATAAATATGTCAAATCAATGGTTAGCGTTTCTCCTCAGGAAATATTTTCTTATTATTCTCAGAATAAAGATTCATTTCAGTCTCCTGAGATTTACATTTTTTATATAGCTAAATCTCAGGAGAAAAGTATTCTGGAAGATATTTCTAAGCTGATCGAGGCGGAAGGTATTATCGGAGCCCAAAACGCTTACTGGGGCCTGCTTATGAAAATGGAATCTACAAAAGAAGAGCTAAAGGCTGATATAGCCGAGGTACTGGAAAAATTAAAGAGCGGTTCTTGGAGTATAAAGCAAGGGGAAGACCTGTATTACTTGATATACCTCGATAAGATAATGCCAAGCCGCCTTTTATCTTTCGAGGAAGTGCAAAGGCAGGTCTATTCTTATTTATGGGAAGAAAATTTCCAGAAAAGGTTTAAACAGTGGATAGGCGAACTAAAAGATAAAGCTGTAATCGAAAACTACTATGAGTAGAAAGCGCCTGGTAATTTCTTCCGGAGACCCTGCAGGCTGCGGCCCAGTTATTACTGCTGGGGCTATACAGGATTTAAGGGTGCCGGGAGTAGATTTAATTGTTGTCGGAGATAAAAAAGTTTTTTTATCCTTGCCTTCTTGTAAGAAATTTTTCAAAAAAGTTACCTTTGTAGATGTGGGGACCGCACAGATAGGTGTGCTCAAAAAAGGCGAAGCTTCCAGGCTTTCCGGCCAAGCCGCATTGAACTATATAAATAGGTCCCTGGATATTATCTCAGGTAAAAGGGCTGCCTTGGTAACTGCACCGGTTTCTAAAGAAGCCATCTGCCTTGTCCATAAAGATTTTAGCGGCCACACTGAATATTTAAGCAATTTTTTCAAATCTAAGAATGTGGCGATGATGATGGTTTCCCCTTCTTTTAAAACAGTCCTTTTTAGCCGACACATACCTTTATCTAAAGTTTCCGGGCAGATAAAGGAAGAAGCTTTGTTAAGGGCTTTTAAACTCATTTATCAGGAGTTAAAAAATAAATTCAATCTGCCTAATCCGTGTGTTGCTTGTGCTTCTTTAAACCCTCATGCTGGTATGAATACCTTTCTGGGAAGAGAGGAAAAAATAATTTTAGAAGCAATAAAGAAATGTCCATACCCTATGCAGGGCCCGCTTTCTGCCGATACCATTTTCGTTAAGGAAAGTCTTAAAAAATATGATTGCGTTATTAGCCTTTACCACGATCAGGGAATGATACCGTTTAAATTGCTGGCTATGAAAAAAGGGGTTAACTTAACATTGGGTTTGCCAATAATAAGGACTTCACCGGCGCATGGTGTTGCTTATGACGTTATCCGTCAGGGTAAGGCTCCTTTTTACTCTTCGATGCTTGAGGCAATGAAATTAGCCATCAGGCTGCTGTAATTAATAATACAGGTAGAGGCTTAATAAAGTCCACAGTCCATAGTCCATAGACGATAGACTATATAGGTTGAGGTTGAGGTTAAGGTTAAGGTTGAGGTTAAGAAAAACTAAAAAACCAAAAGACAAAAAACAGAAAACTAAAGAACTAAAAACAGAAAGACTGAAAAACTGAAAGACCAAAAGACCGAAGAACATAAAAACTAAAGAAGTAAAAACGCTAACTGAGAACCGAATATCGCAAGCCGATAGCTTGGCCTGTGACATGATACTCAATGCAATAGTATGATTAAACAGAAGCATTCCCTGGGCCAGGTATTCTTAAAAGACAAAAAGTATATAGAAAGAATAGTTTCGGCTTTAGACGTTAAAGGCAAAAACGTTCTCGAGATAGGCCCGGGAGAAGGCGTTTTAAGTTCCCGTATCGTTTCTAAGGCGAATAAACTTTACTGTGTAGAAATTGACCCGGATTTATGCCGCTTATTAAGGGATAAATTTAAAGTTATACAATCGGTAAAGATTATCTGTTCAGATATATTAAATTTTCCGATACAGAAGTTAAACAAAAAAGTAGTAGTCTTGGGTAATGTGCCATATTATATAAGCAGCAGCCTAATTGATTATTTAATTTGCAACCGGCGTTATATTTATTCGGCACATCTTACTCTGCAGAAAGAATTTGCCCGTAAATTAACCGCTGTTCCCGCGACAAAACCGTATTGTGCTTTAAGCTGCTATGCCCAGTATTACTCGGACATTAATAGGTACTTTGATATTCCGGCAGGGGCATTTAAGCCCACGCCTAAGGTGGATTCTACTTTTATTTCTTTGGAATTTTACCGGAAGCCTCGCTATGGCTGTAAAAATGAAGTTTTTCTTTTTAAAGTTATTGATTCAGCTTTTTCCCAACCAAGAAAAAAAATAGTGAATCTAATGCCGGGAGTAAAAAATAAATGCGATTTCTTTTCTCGCCTCAACGTTGATCCTAATGCCAGGCCGCAGGAATTGTCTCTTGTTGACTATATTAAAATAACTCAAAAATTAAGTGCGAATAAATATTTTTTATAAGTAAATATATGATAAAATATTCATTTATGGGAAATGCTTCTACAAAACAAAAGAGCTTCACATTAATAGAGTTAATAGTTGTGATTGCCATTATTGCTGTATTAGCGGCGATAGTGGCACCTAATGCATTTAGGGCTATTGAAAAAGCAAAAGTCGCCAAGGCCAGAGCTGATTTAAGTGCCATAAAAGCTGCTATAAGTATGCTGTATTCTGATACCGGAAAATTTCCCCGCGGCTGCCCTGCGCTTACCTTTGCTAATACTGTTTCGCGGATTGACTCTAATAACGGAGGCTTGACTACTAAACCCAATGCTGATGAACCTTCATCGAGCGATCCAAGCTGTGTGTGGTCTCAAAACGAAGTTGTTTATTGGGATGGGCCTTATGTTGATGCGGTTAAGGTGTATGACCCATGGGGCACGCCTTATTCTTTTGACGGCAGCTATTGCGTCTGCGCAAATAAAGTTTGCCCTCCAAGTAGTATCCAGGTATCCAGTTGTGTAAGCAGCCGTTACACAAGCAGTAATTTTATTTACGCTGAATGTATGAATATCTGCGGAGAATCCTGGTGCGATACTGCCCCGCCGGTAATAAGGTCGCTGGGCTCGGATAAATCATACGGTACCTGTGATGATATGATAGAAGGTTTTATTCCTGTTAGATGATAAAGCGTTATATCTAGATGAAAAATTCTGCCTTAGCACATCATCGTCCTCAGTGGAAAACTCATATTGGGTTTCTTCTTGCCGCGGTAGGCTCAGCTATCGGCCTGGGCAATATTTGGAGATTTTCTTATTTATGCTATAAAAATGGCGGAGGAGCTTTTCTTGTACCTTACATTACCGCTCTTTTTATCGTGGGAATACCTTTGATGATTTTGGAAATCGGCTTGGGCCATAAAATGAGAGGCTCGGCTCCGGCGAGTTTTGCCAGTGTTTCCAGAAAATGGGAGTGGCTGGGGTGGTGGCAGGTGATTTTTGTGATGTTTGGAATTGTATTGTATTATTCGGTAGTTATATCCTGGTGTTTGAGTTTTTTGTTTTTTTCTTTTAATCTTAGTTGGGGCCAGGATCCTAACGCTTTCTTTTTTAAGAAATTTCTTATGGTAAGTAAAGGCCCTTTTAATATCGGGGATGTAAGGACAGGCATAATCTTTTCGTTGCTTTTAGTGTGGTTTTTAAATTGGTTGATTGTTTTTAAAGGGGTGCAAAAGGGGCTTGAGAGAGCGAACAAGATCTTTATGCCGCTGCTTTTTATCTTAATCGCGATTATCGTATTTTGGGGATTCAAGCTTCCTGGAGCGAGAGAAGGCATACTTGTTTACTTAAGGCCTGACTTTACCCGCCTTATGGATGTAAGAGTTTGGATGGATGCCTTCAGCCAGATATTTTTTACTTTAAGTTTAGGATTCGGTATTATGATTGCTTACGCTTCTTATCTTCCGGTTAAAAGCGAAATAGTGAGAGATTCGTTAATTATAAGCGGAGTGAATTGCCTGTTTTCGTTATTCGTCGGTTTGGGTGTTTTTGCGGTATTGGGCTATATGGCTCATACGACTTCTGTGCCCATTAGCAGTGTTGTATCTGAGTCGATAGGCCTTGCTTTTATAGCTTTCCCAAAAGCTATAAGTTTACTGCCGGCGTTTTCAAGAATATTCGGAGTTTTATTTTTTGGCAGTTTAGTTATTGCCGGGCTGTCTTCTTCCGTATCTATCATTGAAGCCTTTACTTCAGGTATAGTCGATAAATTTCATTATTCGAGAAAGGCTGTTGTTTCAAGTTTAGTGGTATGCGGTTTTTTAGGGAGTGTCATCTTTGTTACGCAGGCCGGATTATATTGGCTTGATATAGTTGACCACTTTTTAACTCAATACGGCCTGGTTATCGCAGCGATTTTTGAGTCCATTATACTTGGCTGGATATATAAATCTAACCGCTTGCGACAGCATATAAATCATTATAGCAGCTGGCGTTTGCGTGGATGGTGGGATATTTGTATCAAGGTTGCTGCTCCCTTGGCCCTTACGGTAATTTTGGTTTCATCATTGGTCGAAGAACTCAGTTGTGCATACGGGGGGTATTCCCGGTTGGCTTTAGTCTTGATAGGCAGAGATTGGCTTATCTACACGCTGTTTTTTGCGATTTTAGTAGCTTCTCACCATTGGAAGATAGATCCAAGAGAAAGAATGCTCTCGTAAAGCTACACGTAAAAATAAATACTGCGAATATGAAAAAAAAGAATCTATTTATATCGGTTGTTTTATTTGTTTTGGTATCTGTATTTATTTTCTTTCTGATTTCCGGCATAAAAAAGTTTAATTCGAAAGTTTGTTTATTAAAAAAAATATGTTTTGATATTGAGCTAAACGCTAAACATTCAGGTTTGGATTATTCTCTGTATATTGAAGAATTAAAAATCCCCAGCCTAAGAGCTTTCAAAAACGATGATGAAAAGTTTCCTGCCGCAAGCCTGATAAAAATTCCTATTCTGGCGGCCTCCTTGGAAGCAGTTAAGGAAGGAAAAATTTCTTTGAGTGATGAGGTCATAATCAACAAAAAGGACATTACCGGCGGCTCAGGAGAACTGAAGAAAAAAAAGCTTCCTTTAAAACTTACGTTTAACGAGTTATTAGAATATATGATATCGGTAAGTGATAACACAGCAACCAATAAAGTGATAAGTTTGCTGGGTGATGATTACCTTAACCTTAAATTTAAAAATATGGGATTAACCAAAACTTGCCTTTCCCGGAGGATGATGGACTTTCGCAGCCGGCGTAAGGGGCGCGAGAATTATACCGCGGCCAAAGATATCGCGCTTATCCTCGAAAGAATTTATTATGGAAAGCTCATAGATTCAAAGTCGTCTTTGCTGGCTTTGGATATGCTTAAAAAACAGAAAGTTAATGACCGGCTTCCAAAATATTTGCCCAAAGGTGTTGTCGTGGCACATAAAACAGGCCTTGAGAAAGGGGTAGTCCATGATGCCGGTATTGTTTTTGGGGCAGAGAGTGATTATATCATTTGCGTTTTGGTCAAGAATACCCCAAATTATTCCAGGGCAAAAAAGTTTATTGCCCAAACGTCTTTATTGGCTTATAATTTATTGCAGTGAATATATAATCTTTAGCCGGGAGGATTGATTGAGAATTTCTGGTTTTTTGCTGGGTTTGGCATATTTGCTTAATTTTGGCTTTACGGTTCTTTACTGGCTTATCTTAGTTAGAGCGATAACAAGCTGGGTGAGCCCGGATCCCCGTAATCCTATAGTGCAATTTCTTTATAGAGTTACTGAGCCTATCCTGGCTCCCGTAAGGATGATACTGCCTTTGGGGAATAGGCGGGGAATTGACCTTTCTCCCTTGGTGGCTTTTTTGGGGATTATCATTTTAAGGAAAGTTATAATTTCTCTATTGATAAACTTGGCTAATAAATATAGTTAATATCATGGAAGGCATTTCTACAGTTATACCGATGACCATAATTGTCCTGATATTCTTCTTTGTTGTCAGGGTGGCAACGATAGTCCTTAAGCTTACAGGGATGGATGAACGCACTGCTTGGTTTCAATCGATCTCGGCTTTTACCGGAACCGGTTTTACTACTAAAGAAGCGGAAACTATACTTGAAGATAGAATCAGAAGGAAGACCATAGTCATTCTTATGGTCCTTGGCAAGGTGGGAGTAGTTTCGGTTATTGGAGGTTTGTTTGTTTCTTTCGGCAAGGGACATGTTTATAACGATTTAGTAAAAACAGCCGTAATCCTTATTTTTATTTTTATTTTATATAGAGCGGTAGCTTTTAGAAAATTTTCCCGGGCTCTTAACAGGTTTATTGAAAAAAAAGTTGTTTCAGAAAGGCTGGTAGGCCAAAAAACTTTAGAAGAGTTATTTCATCTGCCTAAAGGTTACGGTTTAGCCCAATTAACCATAACCGCCGAAAGTAAAGAGCAGGAGTTGACTTTGGCTCAGGCCGGATTCATACAAAAAGATATTTTGGTTCTTTCTGTAGAACGTAAGCATAAATTAATCTCGTTTCCTCACGCCAGTGATGTTATAAAGCAGGGTGATAAGCTTCTCTGTTACGGTTTAATAAAAAACATAAGGTCTTATGCATAGGCGCGCTGGTTTTGAGCTTATTTTATAAAAAAGGGTCAAAGTCTTAGTTATTGCATCAAAACAAGGAGGCTGCAATGATGGTTTCGGATTATCTGAGTGAGAAATTTTGCATTATGGATTTAAAGGCAAAAGACAAAAAGGAGGCTGTCGAGGAGATAGCCGAAAAGCTGTCACGAGAGTCTAAGCTTGCCGATAAAAAGAGATTTATCAAGGACGTTCTGGAAAGAGAAGAATTAGGCTCTACTGGTATAGGCAACAATGTCGGCATACCCCATGCTCGTACGGATGCGGTTAAGGGGTTCGTTATAGGTTTCGGGAAGTCTAATTCGGGAATAGAATTTCAGGCTTTAGACGGTGAAAAGTTTAATCTGGTATTTCTTATGGGAGCCGATCCGGAGGAGCTAAATCTTTATTTAAGAATTTTAGCCGAACTTTCAAAATTATTGATGAATAAGTCTTTCCGGGAAGCCCTAACCGCGGCCGGCAGTG
>JAQUWY010000019.1 GCA_028692655.1 Candidatus Omnitrophota bacterium
TGGTTCCATATCGCGCCCGGCTCATGAGACTTTAGCTTTGGCCATGAACCGGTTAGGAGGAAAGTCTAATACCGGCGAAGGAGGGGAGGATCCGGAAAGGTTTAAACCTTTGCCTAACGGAGATTCCCGCCGCAGTGCCATAAAGCAGGTCGCTTCTGGCCGCTTTGGGGTAACCACTAATTATCTTGTTAATGCTGATGAAATACAGATAAAAATCGCTCAAGGGGCTAAACCCGGGGAAGGGGGGCAGCTCCCGGGGCATAAAGTGAGCGTAACTATAGCTAAAATTAGGTATACTACTCCGGGTGTTACTCTGATTTCTCCTCCCCCTCATCATGATATTTATTCCATAGAGGATTTAGCGCAGTTGATTTTTGACCTGAGAAATGTTAATCCCGCTGCCAGGATAAGCGTTAAGCTTGTTTCAGAAGTAGGCGTTGGCACCATAGCCGCGGGTGTGTCCAAGGGCCACGCCGATATGATTTTGATTTCCGGTGGTGATGGCGGCACAGGAGCTTCTCCTATGACTTCTATAAGGCATGCCGGCCTTCCCTGGGAACTGGGGTTGTCCGAGACGCACCAGACCCTGGTTCTTAATAATTTACGTTCCAGGGTGCGCTTGCAGACAGACGGACAGATGCGTACAGGAAAAGATGTTGCTATTGCCGCAATATTGGGAGCGGAGGAATTTGGTTTTTGCACGGCAGCTCTAATAGTTATGGGCTGCGTGATGCTCAGGCACTGCCATCTTAATAATTGTTCCTTGGGGGTGGCAACGCAAGATGAAGCATTACAGGAAAGATTTCGGGGTAAGGTCGATGAAGTAACGCGTTATTTTGAATTTGTCGGGCGCCAGTTCCGAGAGCTGATGGCGCAGCTAGGGGTAAGGCGGGTTGAGGAACTAATTGGACGGACAGACCTTCTCGAAGTTAATAGCCAAGCTTTACCCTGGAAGGCCAAAGGCCTTAATTACCAGAGAATTCTTTATAAACCGAAAGTGGAGAAAGGAGTATCTGTATATTGTGATAGGCTGCAAGAATACGCCCTGGGAGAGGTTATGGATAAGAAACTTATTTCTTTGGCTTCTCCTGCCTTGGATAATGGCAGCCAGGTTAAAGAAGAATTAATTATAAGTAATACCGACAGAACCGTTGGCGCATCTCTTAGCGGAAAGATTTGCCATAAGTTTGGCGAGAAGGGGCTACTTGAAGATACGGTGCATTTTAAATTCAAAGGTATTGGCGGGATGAGTTTCGGTGCCTGGCTGGCACCGGGGGTGACCTTGGAACTGGAAGGATTAGCTAATGATTATATAGGTAAAGGCATCTCCGGAGGCAAAATCATAGTCTATCCCTTTAAAGATGTTTCTTATAAGCCTTGTGAAAATATTATTGTAGGCAATACCTGTTTTTACGGCGCTATAAACGGACAAGCCTATATCAGGGGACGTGCCGGAGAAAGGTTTTGCGTGAGAAACTCAGGGCTTGAGGCGGTAGTAGAAGGCGTAGGTGACCATGGATGTGAATATATGACCGGGGGAATTGTGGTTGTATTGGGTGAAACGGGAAGAAATTTCGCTGCCGGGATGAGCGGAGGTATAGCTTATGTTTATGATAAAAAAGGGGCATTCTCTTCGCACTGCAATATGTCTATGGTAGAGTTAGAGGGATTATCAAAATATGATGAGCTTAACCTATCAAGGCTACTTAAAAACCATTATAAATATACCGCAAGCTCTTTAGCTAAAGAGATACTGGATAACTACCCGGAATCCCTAGATGGATTCATTAAAATTCTGCCCATAGAGTATAAAAATATTGTGGAAAAGAAAGCATCGGAGAAAGCTGTTTTAAGTCAAGTTGCCGATGGTTGATAAATGTTGTCAGAAGGAAGCGCTGTATGAAAGGGCTTAAAAATTTTTTAACTACTAAACGCAGTAAATCAGCTTTTCGTCCATCTGCCCAAAGGCTCAAAGATTACAAAGATGTGGTAATTCCCCGCAATGAGCCGGAGTCTATTGAGCAAGCCGGCCGCTGCATGGATTGCGGGACTCCTTTTTGCCATTGGGCCTGTCCTTTAGCAAACTATATTCCGGAATGGAACGATTTGGCTGCCGATGGCCATTGGGAAGAAGCTTACAGGCTTCTTGAGGCCTCTAACGAGTTTCCCGAGATAACTTCCCGGGTTTGTCCGTCACTGTGTGAGTATTCCTGCGTGTTGGGAATAAATGATGAAGCCGTAACCATAAGGGAGAATGAATATTCTGTTATAGAAAAAGCTTTCAGTATGGGGATAGTCAAGCCGCGCAGGCCATATTCAAGAAATGGAAAATGCGTAGCGGTCATAGGTTCTGGCCCGGCAGGATTATCTACCGCCGCTTATCTTAACCGCCTGGGATACAAGGTAGTTGTTTTTGAGCGCGATGAAAAGGTAGGAGGGATCCTGCGTTTTGGTATACCTGACTTTAAGCTTGAGAAGTGGACTTTGGACAGAAGAATCAAAATATGGGAAGAAGAAGGGATAATTTTTAAAACTAATGTTGATGTGGGACGAAGCTATTCGGCCGGCAGCCTGTTAAAAGAATTTGATGCAGTATGCCTGGTGATTGGATCCCGTAGGCCCAGAGATTTGGATATTCCTGGCCGTAATTTAAAAGGTATACATTTTGCTATGGATTTTCTTAGCCAAAACAACCGCAGGCTTAATGGTGATAATATTTCCGAACATGGCCTGATAGAGGTTTCCGGAAAAAGAGTTGTAATCGTAGGCGGAGGGGATACCGGTGCCGATTGTTTGGGGGTTGCTCTGCGTCAGAAAGCCGAGAGCGTAACTCAAATAGAGATTATGCCTCAGCCGCCGGAGTCACGCCCCCCTGAATCTCCGTGGCCGAAGTACCCATTATTACTTAAAGAGACTTCAAGCCACAAAGAAGGCGGTAAAAGGCTTTGGTCGGTTCTTACTAAAGAGTTTGCCGGCTGTGGTAAAGTGGAAAAATTATCTTGTGTCAAGGTATCGCTTTCCAAAAATTCTAACGGCCGTATCTGCATGGAAGAAATCAAGGCTTCAGAATTTGTGATAGATGCGGACGCAGTGATTATTGCTGCTGGTTTCTTGGGTCCTGAACCGGACGGAATATTGAAGGCGCTGGGCATAAAGCTTGATTCCCGTGGCAATATAAAGACTGATTCCAAATACATGACCTCTCATAAGGGTGTTTTTGCCGCCGGTGATGCCCGCCGGGGCCAATCTCTAGTTGTTTGGGCCTTAGCCGAAGGCCGGCAAGCCGCCCGTGGGATAGACCTTTATTTAAGAAAAAAGGCTGATTAACAAAAAATAAAAATATTTTTATCTACGAGGTTACCAGAATCAGGCTTTATTTACTTCTCTTATTAGAGATTGCCTAAAAATTAGGCAATTTGGCACAAAGTTTGTGCTAAATTTGGACAATGGCGTTCTAAGGCCTTAACGAATAAGGGCCAAAGAACGCTTTTTTATTTTCAGGAGGTAAAGATGAGTGAAGAATCCTTATTAGCGGAGGCCCTTAAAGATACAGAAAGCCAGATGCGGGAGAATAACCTGGAAGGATTTAAGGCAGAAGTAAAAACTTTGGTTAGAAATGCCCAACATATTCTGGGCGATGTAAAACCGGAAATCGGCAATCACCGTGTGTATCCGGAATTGCTTAAGAAATTATGTCTACTCGAATGCTGTCTTAATAATTTAAGAAGAGTCTGCGGCTTGGAATCTTGAATGTATTTTTTGTTATCATCTGCCTAAAAATTAGGCAAAAAAGGTGTTTATGGAAAATTCCGCTTATCAGGAACATATAAGGGCGCTTTCAAAAATAAGCAGAGCCATAGCCTCTGATTTGTATTTGGAAGATATACTCCGGCTCATAGTAACGGTTACCGCCCAGGCTATGGGTTCCAGCATTTGTTCGTTGATGCTGGTGGATGAAAAAACAAAAGAATTGGTTATCCGGGCAACCCAGAGCATAAGCGAGGAATATAACAAAAAACCTTCCTTGAAGGTGGGAGAAGGCATTGCCGGGAAAGTCGTAAAAGGCAAAAAACCCATAGCTATAAAAGATGTCAAAAAAGAAAAAGAATATAAATACGGCGATATCGCTAAAAAGGAAGGCCTTTGCTCCCTTCTTTGCATTCCTCTTTCCGTAAAAGGAAAGGCGATAGGAGTACTTAATTGTTATACCTCAACCCCCCATGATTTCACAGAAACTGAGATAGAGATTCTTACTTCCATAGCGGACCAGGCTGCGGTAGCAATAGAAAATACCGAGCTTATGGTTAAAAGCCGGGTCATACAGGAAGAGCTGGAATTGCGTAAAAGAATGGAGCGTGCAAAAGGTATTCTTATGAAAGAGGAAGGCTTAACCGAAGAAGAAGCTTACTTGCGTTTACGCAAATATAGTATGGATAACCGCAAGAGTATGCGTGAAGTGGCGGAGGCCATTATTACTGTGGCCGAAATGAAAAAGCCGCAGAAAAAGTAATTCGGGAGGTGTAGAGTTGAAGCCGCCAAAAGTATACAGATTCTATCACCAGTCAGAAACAGAGCCGGAATCGGCTTCGGGAGTAAATAAGCTTATAGAAGAATTCGAAACTTTTTTCCTAGGTTCGGGAGAGGGGGATTTCTATGAATTTTTGCTTAAAGCTGTAGAAAGGCCTTTGATTGAGAATATCTTGCGCCGCACACATGGCAATCAGCTGAAGGCAGCAAAACTATTAGGCATTAATCGTAATACTTTATCGTCCAAGATTAAAAAATTAAAGATAGAGATAGGTTCTTTTAAAAGCTTCCATGATACCAGAAGGAAAAAATAATTTCTTAAAAAATTACCATAAATTGTCCGGTCATATTTATATTTTCAATATTTAAGTTGTGGCCCTCAGCTTAAGATTGAAAATCTAAATAAAAGTTTACTAAAAGGTTAGTGCTATTTTTAAGGAGGTAGGAGGCATGAATTTACAAAGACCAAACGGAAATGATGCCACCAAAACCTTCAACCGCTCCAAGAGCGTAGTTCCGGGTTCCGGATTATGCTCGCGTTGCGTTGATGGTTGTCGGGGCAACTGTGAAGTGTTTAAGTCAACGTTCAGGGGCAGAGAAGTTATCTATCCTGGGCCTTTCGGCGATATAACCGCCGGAGGAGACAAAGATTATCCAATTGATTATTCTCACCTGAACATTCAGGGGTATGCCTTAGGGGCTGAAGGCTTACCAAAAGGGGTAGAAGGTTCTCCGGATACCGCGACTTTTCCCAAGGTGGATACTGAAACTGAATACGGCTGGGAAAAAAAGGTAAAAATGAAACTACCTATTTTTACCGGCGCACTTGGTTCTACGGAAATAGCCCGGAAAAATTGGGAGCACTTTGCCGTAGGCGCGGCCATATCAGGGGTTACTCTTGTTTGCGGTGAAAATGTCTGCGGTATAGATCCTAAGCTTGAGCTGGATAAAAACGGCAAAATCAGCAAAGCTCCGGACATGGACAGGCGTATCGAATTGTATAAGAGATTCCATGACGGCTATGGAGAGATTCTTGTGCAGATGAATGTGGAAGATACACGCCTGGGGGTTGCAGAATATTTAAGAAAAAAACACAATCTTGAAACTATCGAATTAAAGTGGGGCCAAGGCGCTAAATGCATTGGCGGAGAAATAAAAGTTAAGAGTTTGGAAAGAGCGCTGGAGCTTCAAAAAAGAGGATATATAGTTACACCTGACCCTTCCGTGCATGCTAACCAGCAGGCGTTTAAAGACGGAGCGATTAAGGAATTTGAGCGTCATTCCCGGCTTGGATTTGTTTCCGAAGAAGCATTTATGAACGAAGTAAAACGCCTCAGGGATTTAGGGTTTAAAAGAATAACTTTAAAGACAGGCGCTTATGCTATGAGAGAGCTGGCTATGGCGATTAAATATTCGTCTATTGCCGGTATAGATTTGCTGACTATAGACGGTGCGCCTGGCGGAACCGGCATGAGCCCCTGGAGGATGATGGAAGAATGGGGAATTCCTACCTTTTACCTGCAGGCTTTGACGTATGAATTCTGTCAGCGCTTGAGCCAAAAAGGCATGCGTGTTCCGGACATTGCCATCGCGGGAGGTTTTTCATCCGAGGACCATGTATTTAAAGTTTTGGCCATGGGCGCTCCTTATGTAAAGGCAGTATGCATGGGAAGGGCATTGATGATCCCGGGAATGGTAGGAAAAAACATCGGCACATGGATCAAGGAAAATAAGCTTCCGCCTAATGTCTCGGAATTTGGCTCAACCGTAAAGGAAATTTTTGTTTGCTATGAAGAGCTTGCCGACAAGTACGGGAAAGATATCAATGACATGCCTCTGGGAGCAATAGGAATTTATTCCTTTTCCCAGAAGATAAAAGTAGGCTTGCAGCAGTTGATGGCTGGGAGCAGAAATTTTTGTTTAAATACGATTTCCCGTAAAGACATAATGAGCCTTACCCAAGAAGCCGCCAAGGTTTCCGGTATCGCGTATGTAATGGATGCTTATCGCCAGGAGGCAGAGAGCGTTTTAAACGGTAAATAAGCAGCGAAAAGAACTTTTAGTTCTGCAAAAAGTAGGCTCCGGGCTTACGGGTTTTGCCGATTAAAAGCTAAATCCGTGAGTCCGGGTTTATAAAAGGAGGCAAGCTATGAAAGAGAAGGGTTTATGTGTTAATTGCCGGCAGGAAGAGGGGTGTGCGTTTCCGCGCAAGTTTCCTGTATGGGAATGCAACGAACACTCAACAGAAGAGATAACTCCCAGAGATATTAAAAAGTCTAAAAAGAAGGCCAAAAAATAAAAGGAAATCCCGCAATGCACAAAGCAAAAATAGCTTTAGAAGATGGGGCTGTCTTTGAAGGAACAGCTTTTGGAGCAGGGGGTGAGAGCTTCGGAGAGATAGTTTTTAATACCGGCATGACCGGCTATCAGGAAGTATTAACCGATCCTTCTTATAAAAGCCAGATTGTTGTTATGACTTATCCCTTATCGGGCAACTATGGCATTAATCCGGATGATAGCGAGTCGAGAAAAATATTCCTTGAGGGTTTCGTAGTCCGGGAATGCAGCCAGATAGCCAGTAACTGGCAGGCTAAAAATACCTTGAGCCGATATCTTGAAGAAAATGGCACCATAGGAATAGAGGGGGTTGATACAAGAGCGCTTACTCTCAGGATAAGGTCTAAAGGAGCGATGAAGGCGGTGATCTCTACTGAATGTTTGGATGATGCCGTTTTGATCGAGGCAGCCCGGGCTTCGGCAGGGATTGTGGGCAGAGATTTGGTAAGTGAAGTAACAAATCCACAAGTAAAATTTTCAGAAAAAGAAGGTAAGTACAAGGTTGTCGTCATTGATTGCGGCCTAAAATACAATATATTGAGAGAGCTAACCAGCAACAATTGCAGTTTTGTCACGGTACCTTCGACAATGGATAGCCGGCAGATACTTGGATATAAACCGCAAGGAGTACTTATTTCTAACGGTCCGGGAGACCCTCAGGCGTTAGGCGGTGTAATTGATACTGTGCGCCAGTTAATCGGCAGAGTTCCTCTCTTCGGTATTTGCCTGGGCCATCAAATTCTTGGTTTAGCTTTAGGAGGGAAAACTTACAAGCTTAAATTCGGACATCATGGATGCAATCATCCAGTAGAAGATTTACGCTGCAAAAAAATTTCCATAACCTCTCAAAATCACGGGTTTTGCCTGGATCCGGAATCCTTGGACAAGAACACTATCGAAATAACGCATAAAAATCTTAACGACAATACGATTGAAGGTTTTCGGCACACTAAGCAGCCTGTTTTCTCCGTTCAATTCCATCCTGAACGTTGCCCCGGGCCTAATGATGCCGGCTATCTGTTTGGAGAATTCATACGGATGATGGAGGAATATAGAGAAGTCCACGCATAGCCTACAGTCTATAGACCATAGGCTATGCAGATTCAGGTTAAGGTTAAGATTAAGGTTGAGGTTGAGGTTGAGAAAAACTAAAAAACCAAAAGACAAAAAAACAGAAAACTAAAGAACTAAAAACAGAAAGACTGAGGAACTGAAAAACTGAAAGACCAAAAAACCGAAGAACATAAAAACTAAAAGATTGAAAAACATAAAGAATAGGGAAGTTAAGACCTTGCCTACCGGTAGGCAGGCGCAACCCTCTAACGATGAATGATACGGCTATAGAGTAGGCTGTAAACATAACTTTCGAATAATACACTCTAAGCTTTTGATGAGTTGGGGAAACTGTTGCAAGTCCCAGGTAACAAGTAGCAGGTTTTTTAAGATAATTTAAGACTTGAAACCTGAAACTTGCGACTTGAGACCAGAAGGATTTTATTTAAACAATATCCGAATATACATAATTAAGTATGCCAAAAAGAACAGACATTAAGAAAATTCTTATTATTGGCTCAGGGCCGATAATCATAAGCCAGGCCTGTGAGTTTGACTATTCCGGGACTCAAGCCTGCAAGGCCTTAAAGGAAGAAGGCTATGAAGTTGTGCTGGTCAATTCTAATCCAGCAACGATTATGACCGATCCCGAGATTGCCGATGCAACTTATGTTGAGCCCATAACCAGTCAGTTTCTGGAAAAAATCATAGCCAAGGAGCGGCCCGATGCTCTTTTACCCACGTTAGGAGGCCAGACAGGATTAAATACCGCTATGGCTTTGTTTGAAAATGGAACGCTTGAGTCTTATGGCGTAAAGATGATTGGTGCTGACTATCAGACAATAAAAAGGGCTGAAGATAGAGATGAGTTTAAAAAAACAATCGAAAAAATAGGTTTAGACTTGCCGAAAAGTTGCCTAGCTTATAACTTTGAGCAGGCATTATCCGCTATGAAGAATTTAGGCCTGCCGGCTATTGTTAGGGCGAGCTTTACTTTAGGCGGGACCGGCGGGGGAATTGCCAGGACAAAGGAAGAGTTTGAAAAAATCGCCAGCCTGGGATTAAAAAACAGTTTAATCGGAGAAATCCTTATTGAGGAATCAATAACGGGATGGAAAGAATATGAGCTTGAACTCATGCGGGATAGAAATGATAACGTGGTGGTTATCTGTTCAATCGAAAACGTCGATCCCATGGGGGTTCATACAGGAGACTCAATAACCGTAGCTCCGGCGCAAACGCTTACCGATAAAGAATATCAGCGTATGCGTGATGCAGCAATTGCTATTATACGGGCCATCGGGGTTGAAACCGGAGGCTCTAATATCCAATTCGCGGTTGAGCCGAAAACCGGCAGGATGGTAGTTATAGAAATGAATCCCCGGGTTTCAAGAAGCTCGGCCCTTGCTTCAAAAGCCACGGGATTTCCTATTGCCAAAATAGCGGCAAAACTTGCTGTCGGATACACGCTTTCCGAGATAAATAACGATATTACCCTTAAGACCCCGGCTTGTTTTGAGCCGGCCATAGATTACTGCGTAGTAAAAATTCCCCGTTTTACTTTTGAGAAATTTCCCGAAGCTCAGGATGTGCTGGGTATATCTATGAAATCGGTAGGTGAGACAATGGCTATCGGCCGGACATTCCCGGAAGCATTGCAGAAGGGTTTAAGGGGCTTGGAGATAGGCCACTGCGGATTGGATAATAAGTTAGATTTTAATTTGGTATCAGACGAAAAGATAAAACAGAGGCTTGTTGAACCTAATGCTTCAAGAATATTCTATATTAAATACGCTTTGCAAAAAGGCTATCTGCCTGAAGAAATAGTAAAGCTTACAGGCATTGATCCCTGGTTTATATATAATATACAAAGGATAGTTGAATTGGAACAGGAAATATCGCAGATAGGAAAAGATACACAGTTACTTCCAGGAAAAAATAATCTTTCAACCGGCCTTTTAAAAAAGGCCAAGCAATACGGTTTCAGTGATAAGCAAATCGCGGATTTAAGCAACACAAGTGAAGATGACATAAGAGATCTGCGTAAAGATAAAGGCATAGAAGCTACTTTTAAGTTAGTTGACACATGTGCCGGAGAATTTGAAGCTTTCACGCCGTATTATTATTCCACTTATGAAACCGAAGACGAAGTAAGGGCTTCGTCCCGTAAGAAAATAATCATTTTAGGGGGCGGCCCTAACAGAATCGGCCAGGGGATAGAGTTTGATTATTGCTGCTGCCATGCCTCTTTTGCTTTAAGAGAATTAGGTTATGAAACGATAATGGTTAATTCTAATCCCGAGACAGTTTCTACCGACTACGATACCTCGGATAAACTTTATTTTGAGCCTTTGACTTTGGAAGATGTCCTTAATATTATTGATAAAGAAAAGCCTCAAGGAGTGATAGTCCAGTTTGGCGGCCAGACGCCGCTTAATTTGGCCCGTAAGCTGAAAAATCATGGTGTTCCGATTATAGGGACCAGTGTTGAATCTATTGAGCGGGCTGAAAACAGAGAGGAATTTGCCCGGCTGCTGAAAGAATTAAATATACCCCAGCCTTTAAACGGTTCAGCCCAGAGTCCCGCAGAGGCAGCAGACATCGCCGGGAAAATAGGTTTTCCTGTTCTCCTGAGGCCATCCTATGTTTTAGGCGGCCGCTCGATGAGGATTGTCTATGACGCAAAAGACCTACAGAAATTTGTAGATGATATCGGAGAGATTTCTGCCGACAGCCCGGTGTTGATAGATAAATTTCTGGAGGACGCGGTTGAAGTTGATGTTGATGCGGTTTCTGACGGCAACAAAACTGTGGTTGCTGGAATAATGGAGCATGTGGAAGAAGCTGGTGTTCATTCCGGAGATTCTGCTTGTGTGCTTCCTCCGCATACATTGAGCGACGAAATCCTGAAGATAATCAGAGAATATACTGTAACTTTAGCCCGCAAACTGCAGGTCAAGGGCTTGCTGAATATCCAGTTCGCGGTTAAAAAGAATATTATTTATGTCCTGGAAGCAAATCCCCGGGCTTCTCGCACCGTTCCTTTTGTGAGTAAAGCCACCGGAATTGCTTTGGCTAAAATAGCGGCTCAGGTTATGGTTGGAAGAAGCCTTGATGATGTAGGGTTTATAAGGGAGCCTTGTGTTGGGCATGTAGCAGTTAAAGAGTCTGTTCTTCCTTTTTCCCGTTTCTCAGGAGTAGATATAATACTGGGCCCGGAAATGAAATCAACCGGTGAGGTCATGGGAATAGATTCTACTTTCGGTAGGGCATTTTATAAATCGCAGGAAGCTGCGGGCCAGAAGCTTCCCCGGGAAGGAAAAGTTTTTATAAGCGTAAAAAATGAGGATAAAAGAAACATAATTTTTATTGCTAAAAAGATATTTGACTTGGGCTTTGAAATCATTGCTACTCAAGGCACATATAAGGCTCTTGCTTCGAATAGCATTCCGGCCAAAGCTATAGGCAAAATAGGTTCGGGCGATGATAGTATTTTAGAAGGTATAAATTCCGGCGGAATAAAATTGGTTATAAATACCCCTTCGGGTAAACGAAGCCGTCCGGATATGAAATCTATCAGGACGGCAGCTATGATGCAGGGTATTCCCTGCATAACTACCATACAAGGGGCCCAGGCCGCTGTTAACGGCATAGAATCAAACCTTACCGAGGATTTAGGAGTAAGGTCTTTGCAGGAGTATGGCGACAGACAGAAAGGCTGTTAAGCAAAGTCCGCGCGAGGAGGTGCAAAATGATTAAAACATGCTATCTTTGTGGAAAAGAATTAACTGAAAATGTAATTCTTGAATTTTTTCCTGAAGATGATACTTATATCTGCAAGAAGTGTTTGGAATCTGTTCCGGCGGATAGGATTGAGTCAAAAAACAAGTAGAGACGGGAGTAAAGTATGTGCGGAATATTCGGAATGTACGGACACAAGGAAGCGGCCAAATATACTTATTTGGGTTTGTACGCTCTGCAGCACCGGGGAGAGGAAAGTTCCGGAATATTGGTCTCCGACGGAAAAAAAATAAAGTACCATAAGGGTATGGGTTTGGTGTCGGATGTTTTTGAAGAAAAGATACTTAAATCTTTGCGTGGTTCAACAGCAATAGGCCATGTCCGTTATTCAACTACCGGTTCAAGTGGTGCCAAGAATATACAGCCTTTCTTTGTAAACCATAAGAAAGGCCATATCAGTATTGCTCATAACGGTAATTTGACCAATGCTTTTCTGCTGCGAAATCAAATGGAGGAATCCGGTTCGGTGTTCCAGACGACAATGGATTCAGAAATCATAGTACACCTGATAGCCCAGTCTTCCCAGCGTAATGTTGCCGAGAATGTGGCTAAGACTTTAAGCCAGGTCAAGGGAGCCTATTCTTTGGTTATGATATTAGATGATGTTTTAGTCGGGGCACGCGATCCTTACGGTTGGCGACCGCTCTGTATTGGAAAACTTAAGTCTTCTTTTGTTTTAGCCAGTGAAACCTGTGCTCTGGATTTAATCGGCGCTGAATACCTACGCGATGTAGAGCCAGGGGAGGTCGTCTGTATCGGTAAAGAAGGGTTTAAATCATTTAGGATTACTGACAGGCCCCAACCGGCTTTTTGTATTTTTGAATATATTTATTTTTCCCGGCCGGACAGCAATATTTTTGGAAATAACGTGCATATAGCCAGAAAACGTTTAGGAGTCCAATTGGCAAAGGAATGTCCGGCGAAATGCGACTTTGTTATGCCGATACCCGATTCCGGGACTCACGCCGCGCTGGGGTTTTCTCAGGAATCTAAAATTCCTTTTGAGATAGGCATGATCCGCAATCATTACATTGGCAGGACCTTCATCCAGCCGTCTCAATGCATACGTGATTTTCGTGTAAGAGTTAAACTTAATCCTATAAAGGATATGCTGAAAAATAAACGGGTATTAATAGTGGAGGATTCTATTGTCCGGGGAACTACCTCTCGGGGAAGGGTTAGGGCTTTGAGGGAAGCAGGAGTCAAAGAAGTCCATATGCGCGTGAGCTGTCCGCCATTAAGATTTCCTTGCTATTACGGTATAGATTTCCCTACTAAAAAAGAGTTGATTGCCGCTAACCATAGTATAGAATGGGTAAAGGATTTTATCGGGCTGGATAGCCTGCAATATTTAAGTTTGGACGGTATGCTTTCAGCCATGTCTTTGCCGCAGGATAGTTTTTGTACAGCTTGCTTTAACGGAAAGTATCCGGAAAAAATTCCCAGAAGATTTTCAAAAAATATTTTAGAGCGTACCGGAAAATCTAAGAAAAAGTAATTATGTGCGGAATAATAGGATATATCGGAAATAAAGAAGCCTATCCTTTATTGATGGAAGGCTTAAAGAAACTTGAATACCGGGGATATGATTCTGCCGGCTTGGCTGTTGTCAACAAAAACGGCCTGTCGATTGCCAAAAGCAAAGGAAAAATTAGAAAATTGGAACTCCTGCTGTCCAGAAGGCCTGTTGCAGGAAGCTTGGGGCTTGGGCATACTCGCTGGGCTACTCATGGCTGTCCCTGCCGGGCGAACGCTCATCCCCATACAGATTGCCATAAAACCATAGCAGTTGTCCATAACGGGATAATAGAAAATTACAGTCAGCTCAAGGAAGAGCTTAAAAAGAAAGGCTGCGCTTTTAAATCTCAAACTGATACGGAAGTCATTGCCCATTTGGTCGGATTTTTTTATAAAGGAGACCTTCTTCAAGCGGTAAGAAAAACTCTCAGGCTCTTGAAAGGCTCTTATGCTTTAGGAGTTGTCAGCGCAGATGAGCCGGGCACAATTATCGCCGCCCGCTGCGGCTCCCCTCTCGTTATCGGCCTTGGCAATAAGGAAAATTTTATTGCTTCCGATACCTCGGCCATTATGCGTTACACTAAAAAAGTTATTTATCTTAAAGATGAGCAGATTGCGGTGATTACCGCTAACTCAGTGAAGGTTCTGGATAAAAAAGCTAAAGCAGTTACAAAAAAAATAGATAATATTAAATATGCTGCACGAGAAACTCAAAAAACCGGTTTTCCTCATTTTATGCTTAAAGAAATATATCAGCAGCCGGAAGTTTTTTCCCGGATACTCAAGAATTACCTCAAGCCCGGCCCGAGGATTGATTTCGGCAATCCGGATTTCGAGAATATCTTTAAATCCGTCCGCCGCGTTATTGTCCTTGGCTGTGGTACGGCTTATCATGCCGGACTCATAGGAAAGTATGCCATAGAGGCTCTTGCCAGGGTTCCGGTGGAGGTAGATATAGGCAGTGAATTTCGCTACCGGGAGCCTTTGCTTAGCTCCGGGACTTTAGTTGTGGCTATCAGCCAGTCGGGAGAAACCGCTGACACACTAGCCGCGGTCAGAGAAGCAAAAAAATCAGGGCTTAAAGTTATCTCTATCTGCAATGTTCTTGGCTCATCTCTGGTAAGGGAATCCGATGCGGTCATCTATACTCATGCCGGCCCGGAAGTCAGCGTTGCTTCCACCAAAGCTTATACAGCTCAAATCACAGTTTTATATTTATTAGGGTTTTATCTAAGCGCTTTAAAGAAAGCTTTAAGTCATGAAGTTTTCAAAGAATACCTGGATGTTTTTAAAGGCATTGGCGCCAAGCAGTTGAAAATTATAAAAAGATCCGGATACATAAAAGGCATTGCAAAAAAACACCTCCATTTTGGGGCTTTTCTTTACCTAGGCAGAAATATAAATTTTCCTACCGCCCTAGAAGGCGCCCTTAAGCTCAAAGAGATTTCTTATATCCCGGCCGAGGGTTATGCTTCCGGGGAGATGAAACACGGCCCCATAGCCCTTATTGATGAATATAGGGCCGTTGTCTGCATAGCCAATGATTCTTTCATTTTCGACAAAATGGTTTCTAATATTCAGGAGATACTCGCCAGGAAGGGGAAAATAATCGTTGTCGCCACGGAGAATAATAAAGAAATAAAAAAATATGCCCAAGAAGTAATTTATATTCCTGAAATAAAAAATATATTTTCTCCTTTATTGGCTATTATTCCTTTGCAGATATTGGCTTATTATATGGCGGTCCTGAAAGGCTATGATGTGGATAAGCCTAGAAATTTGGCCAAGAGCGTTACTGTAGAATAGAAAAGTTTAAATACAAATCTTTAGTAAACAAAAGGATAGGCATGGCTAAATATATTTTTATAACCGGTGGTGTTGTTTCGAGCTTAGGGAAAGGGATTGCCGCCGCTTCCGTGGGTAAGCTTCTTGAATCAAAGGGGCTCAAAGTCACACTTATTAAGTGTGATCCTTATATTAACGTCGATCCGGGAACGATGAACCCTTTCCAGCATGGGGAAGTGTATGTAACTGATGATGGAGCTGAGACAGATCTGGATTTAGGCCACTACGAACGTTTTACTAATGCCAAATTGACTAAAGATAATAATATAACGACTGGGAAAATTTATCATTCGGTTATATCTAAAGAGCGAAAAGGCCAGTATCTCGGCAAGACTGTGCAGATTATACCCCATATAACCAACGAGATAAAAGAAAACATCAAAAAAGCTTCTTTCGGAAAAAAGGTGGATGTAGTTATTGTTGAAATCGGAGGGACAGTAGGCGATATAGAGGGATTGCCGTTTTTGGAAGCTATCCGGCAATTCAAACTGGAATTAGGAAAAGACTACGCGATAAACATACATGTTACGCTCGTTCCATATATTAAATCAGCCGGTGAGACGAAAACAAAACCTACCCAGCATAGCGTCGGGACATTACGCGAAATAGGTATTACTCCGGATATTATACTTTGCCGCACTGAAAAACCCTTAAGCCAGGAGGCCCGGTCAAAAATAGCTTTATTTTGCAATATGGATAAAGAAGCCGTCATAACCGCTATTGACGTTAAAAGCATCTACGAGGTTCCGGGGTGTTTTCAATTGCAAGGCTTGGATAAGCTGATAGTAAGGATGCTCAATATCAAGTGTGAAGACGGGGATTTAAGCCTCTGGAATTCTCAAGTTGTGAAAAAGCCCAAGAGTTTTTCCGGTATTTTACCCATTGCGGTAGTAGGAAAATATATCACCCTGCAGGATGCCTACAAATCTATCTATGAAGCTTTGGCTCATGGTGCCATTGAAAATGGTATTAAACTGGCTATACACAAAATTGATTCCGAAGATATAGAAAAAAGTTCGGCTGCCAAGTATCTTAAAGGAATAAGAGGTGTCCTTATTCCCGGGGGTTTTGGGAATCGCGGCATTGAAGGCAAAATAAAAGCGGTTCAATTCGCTCGAGAAAATAAAATTCCTTTTTTCGGTATATGTCTTGGTATGCAAACAGCGGTGATCGAATTCGCCCGCAATGTCTGCAAGTTGAACAGAGCCCATTCTACCGAATTCAGCAAAAATACAAAATATCCGGTTATAAGCCTTCTTGATGAACAGAAAGCGGTAAAAGTTAAAGGTGCCAGCATGCGCCTTGGTGCTTATGAGTGCGCATTACGTAAAGGAAGCCGTGCCCATGAGGCTTATCGAAAGGTCAAAATATTTGAGCGCCATCGCCATCGTTATGAATTCAACAGCCAGTACCGCCAGATTATGGAGAAAAAAGGCCTGGAGGTTTCGGGATTTAATCCCGAAGGAAAGCTTGTAGAAATAGTTGAGTTAAAAGATCATCCCTGGTTTGTAGCCTGCCAATTTCATCCCGAATTTAAATCAAAGCCGGACAAAGCTCATCCTTTATTTGTAGATTTCATAAAATATTCTTTAAAAGAGAAAAATTAGGCGGTATAGGCCGGAAAAAGGGTTAAAGTGTATTTTGCTTTTGAATTTTTCCGGGCTTAGGAGTATAATCTAACTAAGGTTTAATTTTATATTATAAAAAAGAGGAGGGACATCATGAAAGCTTTTTTTATCGGTCTGCTATTTGTGATTATGGTGGCTATCTTTGCCGGCCTTGGATTTATGCTTTATCCATTCATAATTGTTCTGGCTCTCTTCTCAAGAGTTATAATTTCCCTCTTACTCGTTGCCTTTACAATCTGGCTTCTGGGAAAATTTATTATTTTAGTTTGGGAAAAATTAAGAAAATAAATATACGGAACTGTATTTTTTCATCCAGCCATAGTTTCTACGGATAAATAGTTTAAAGCCGGGGCTTGTTTTTATATAATAAATACTAAGATAAATATTCCGAGAAAAAGGGGGGGCAATGGATAAAGGTATAACCGCAATTAATGAAAAAGTAAAACAGGAAAGTGTTTTTATCAGGGATATCGTAGGCCAGATACGTAAGGTTATCGTAGGCCAGGATTATCTTATAGGCAGGCTTCTGGTTGGCTTGCTGGCTAACGGCCATATTTTAGTAGAAGGGGTTCCCGGCCTGGCCAAAACTCTGGCGATAAAGACTGTTTCTCAAGCGATAGATACAAAATTTCAAAGGATACAATTTACTCCTGACCTTCTTCCGGCCGATCTTCTGGGAACTTTGGTATATAACCCCAAAGAAGGAACTTTTACTACTAAAAAAGGCCCTATATTCGCTAATGTTATTCTAGCTGACGAAATCAACCGTGCTCCGGCTAAAGTCCAAAGCGCGCTTCTGGAGGCTATGCAGGAAAGACAAGTGACTATAGGCGAAAGCACCTTTAAACTTCCCGAACCCTTTCTGGTTATGGCAACCCAAAATCCGATAGAACAGGAAGGAACTTACCCTTTGCCTGAGGCTCAGACCGACAGGTTTATGCTCAAGCTCAGCATTACTTATCCGATCATGGGAGAAGAACATAAAATAATTAAAAAGATGGCTTTTACCAAGACAGACCTCAAAGTCGATCCGGTTATTAAACCCGAGGATATTCTACGGGCAAGGGCTGTGGTAGATGAGGTTTATATGGACGAAAAAATAGAGAAATACATTTTAGATATAGTGTTTGCCACCAGGGAACCTAAACGCTATAAGCTTGACGATTTAACCAACCTTATACAATACGGCGCTTCCCCCCGGGCAAGCATAGCTTTGGTTGTGGCATCCAAGGCCTATGCTTTTGTACAGGGAAGAGGCTATGTCACACCTCAGGACGTTAAATCTATCGGCACGGATGTTTTAAGGCACAGGGTTATTGTAAGCTATGAAGCCGAAGCCGAAGAGAAAACTTCAGAAGATATCGTTAAAAGAATATTCGATGAAATCGAAGTCCCCTAAACACAGATAATATAAGTATGGGTTGCCTTGCTTAGCTAAAGCTACGAATGGCAGACAAGCTGTAAGTTGTATCAGGTAAAGGTATAGGTTTAGGTTAAGAAGAACCGAAGAACCCAAAAACATAAAAACGGAAAAACAAAACCAAAAATAACAAACCCGCATCGTCATCAAATACGGGGTCAGCCCTTGTCCGCTTCGTCCACCAAAGTTATTTAAAAATCTGGTGAGACAGGCGAGACCTCGCCACCGGCGGGAAATGTGAAATGAGTGAGTGATTATGCCTACAGTCTATTGACCATTGACTATAAACGGTTATGATTCCAAAAGAGATTTTAAAAAATATCCGTAGAATTCAGATAACGACATCCCGTATGGTTACGGATGTTTTTGCCGGCCAGTACCACAGTATTTTTAAAGGCCGGGGGATGGAATTCGATGAGGTAAGAGAATACCAGCCGGGAGATGAGATCCGTTCTATAGACTGGAACGTTACTGCCCGTACCGGCCGTCCTTTCGTGAAGAAATTTGTAGAAGAAAGGGAGCTTACGGTCATGATCCTGTTAGATATGTCTCAATCCTCTTACTTTGGTACTGTAGATAAATTAAAAAGCCAGCTGGCTGCTGAAATATGTTCTGTTTTGGCTCTTTCAGCTATCAAAAATAACGATAAAGTAGGGCTTATTGCTTTTACCGATAAGATTGAGAAATTTGTTCCGCCGCATAAGGGCTTGCGGCATGTTTTACGGGTTATTCGGGAGGCTCTTTATTTCCAGCCGCAAGGCAAAAAGACCGACATACCTCAAGCTCTTGAATATTTGAATAGAGTTACAAATCATAAAACAGTAACTTTTATCATTTCTGATTTTTACGCCGCGCATTTTAAAAAACCTCTGGCTATTTGTAATAAGCGGCACGACACCATAGCCATCACCATTACCGACCCCCGAGAAATAAATTTACCTGATATAGGAATAATAAAACTGGATGACCCTGAAACCGGAAAAAGCTTTCTCTTAGATTCTTCTGATTCCGGCCTGAGAAAAAAGTTCAATAAAAATTCCATGGAAAAGTTTTCCCAGAGAGAAAAAGCATTTCGTTCAATCAATGTAGATTACCTGAATATCCGCACAGATGAGCCTTACAACAGGGCTCTTTTTAATTTTTTCAAATTGCGTTCAATGAGAAGAAGATAAATCTATGAAAAAAACAAAAAATAACTGTTTCAGGTTTTGCGCCTGTGTATTTTTATTTTTTTTGTCAGCAAACCTCTCTTTTAGTATTTCTGCTGCCGAGGTTCAGGTTAAAGCCTATGTTGATAATAATAAGGTCTATATAGGCGATACCGTAAAATACATTCTGGAATGTAAACCCGCAAGAGCTTTAGAGGTTGAGTTTCCCGAGGCAGGGGACAAGCTTGGAGATTTCTCTGTTCGTGAGCAGTCACTTAAAAGAAAAGGCTTCCAAAAGCAATACCATCTTGTTTCTTACAAGCCCGGTGTTTTTACTATCCCCGCCCTTAGTGTCAGATACCGTTTCAATAATAATTCCGAATGGCAGGATATCCAGACGGATAAAGTTATCGTTGAAGTTGCAAGTATCTTGGGAGAAGCAGGGGATATTTCGGATATCCGCGACATAAAAGGCCCTTTTATAGCTTCAACCGGTATGAGTTGGCCCTTAATTATTGTTTTGATGATGATAGCGGTGGCTGCTGCCGCCTATTTTATTTTTCAAAACAGGCACCGGGCTCTTCCAAAGGACGAAGTCGTAAAATCTGCTCATGAAATAGCTTACGAAGCTCTGGAGGAGCTCAAACGCAGGGATTATCTAAAGCTTGGCAAAATCAAGGAATTTTATGCTGAACTTTCTTTTATTATCAGGGTTTATCTTGAAAACAGGTTTAACCTCAGGGCTCCGGAAATGACGACTGAGGAGTTTTTGAATACTCTCCGGCAGAATGATTTTTTGAGCGGAAAATACAAAAATCTTCTAAAGGAATTCCTATCCCACTGTGACCTTGTTAAATTTGCCAAGTACGGGCCCTCAACCGAAGAGACAGCTAAAACTTTTGATAGTGCCATAAAATTTGTGGACCAGACAAAAATAGAAAACAAACCCGGGAAATATGATATTTAATAATCCTTACATTTTGTTCTTATTACCGTTGGCAATCTTTGTTATCTGGTACGCGGATAAAAACAGGCAGTCTCCAGGGGTCAGGTTTTCTTCTCAGAATTTTCTGGAAAAGCTGCCTGCAACTTATAAAGTTCGGGTTAGCCGCAATATCGCAGTTCTGCGGATAGCCGCGGTGTCTTTATTTATTATTGCTCTTGCCCGGCCTCAGGTTCCTTTGGAAGATTCAAAAATAAAAACAGAAGGCATAGATATCGTTTTAGCCATTGACTGTTCTCCCAGTATGCTTGCTGAAGATTTCGTTTTAAGAAATCAGAGAGTAAACCGGCTCGAAGTTGTTAAAGACGTAGTAAAAGACTTTATTCACAAGCGCCGCAGTGACCGTATAGGGATTGTTGCTTTTTCCGGGCAGGCTTATACTATCTGCCCGCTTACTCTTGACTATGGATGGCTTCTTTATAACCTTGACAGGATTAAAATAGGGATGTTGGAAAATGGCACAGCCATTGGTTTGGGCTTAGCTACCTCTTTGAATCGATTAAAAGATACCAAGGCTAAAGAAAAAATAGTGGTAATTTTGACGGACGGTATAAATAATACAGGTAAAATTTCTCCTCAGATGGCTACCCAAATCGCTAAGGCTTTGGGAGTAAAAGTTTATACGGTAGGCGCCGGAACTAAAGACTTGGCACCTTATCCGACTAAAGATATGTTTGGCAACATCGTTTACCGTAATATAAAGATAGACCTTGATGAAAAAATGCTTGAGGATATGGCTTCCCAGACTGGAGCTCGTTACTGGAGAGCTACAGATACAGATTCTTTGAAGAAAATTTACAACGAAATAGACCTTCTGGAAAAGACTCCTTTTGAAGAGAAAGGGTATTCAGATTACAGGGAACTATTTGGAGTTTTTTTAATTCTTGGCCTCATCGCTTTATTGCTGGAGGTTGTTTTGAATAATACCTGGCTGAGAAGAATTCCCTGAAAGGCTCAGCGCAGGCAAGGAGATTAGAAAAAAATGAGATTTGCCAATTTAGGTGCAGTTAATTTATTCTGGTTACTGGCAGGTTTAGTTGTTTTTTACATCTGGGCCGCGGCCTTAAAAAACCGGGCTAAAGAAAAATTTGCCCAGAAGCCTTTGATGGCTGATTTGGAAAAAGCTCTTGAGCCTAAAAAGCGCCGCCTGAAAGCTTACTTTATACTTGCGGCGATGATTTTTAGCATTTTAGCCCTGATGCGTCCGCAATGGGGATTCCAATGGCAGGAAGTCCATCGCAGCGGCCTGGATATACTGATAGCAATTGATACTTCCAAAAGTATGCTTGCTGAAGATGTTAAACCGAACCGGTTAGAAAGGGCAAAATTGGCGGTAAAAGACCTTATCCAAAAGCTTAAAGGAGACCGGGTAGGTTTGATAGCTTTTTCCGGAAAGGCTTTTTTGCAGTGCCCTTTAACCGTCGATTATGGCGGATTCATGCTAACTCTTGATGACTTAAATGTTGATACTATACCTTTGCCGGGAACTTCTATATCCAGCGCTATTTATGAAGCTCTGCGCAGTTATGAAGGGGGAGTCAATGAATATAAAATACTGGTTTTGATAACTGACGGAGAGGACCATGAAGGTGACCCTATAGCAGCAGCTAAAGAAGCAAAAGCTAAAGGGATAAGAATATTTTGTGTGGGCATAGGAACTCCTCAGGGCGAGCTCATACCGGTTATAGATGCTTCCGGTAAGAGAGTATTGCTGAAGGATAAGCAGGGAAATGTAGTAAAAACACGTTTAGATGAAAAGACTCTTCAGGAAATAGCTTCCATCACCGAAGGCGGTTATGTACGGGGAGCCGGAGCTGAGTTAGGCTTAGATTTGATTTATGAAGAAAAACTTTCTAAGATGGAAAAGCATGAATTCCAGGGTAAAATGGCAAAGAAGTATAACGAAAGATTCCAGATATTCGTATTCTTTGCTATTTTATTTCTAATCGGTGAGCTTTTTATAAACGAAACAAAAAGTAAGGCATGAGAAGAATTGTATACATAGTAATTATTGGTATAATAGTTTTATTAATTTCACCGCAGGCAGCTCATTCTGAGTCAGTCACGGGATATATCAAAAAAGGAAATAGGCTCTATAAAGCCCAAAGGTACAAAGACGCTTTAGGGCAGTATAAGCAGGCACAAGGCATTTCTCCGGCTAACGAAATAGCCAATTTTAATGCCGGAACCGCTTATTATAAGCAAGGCCTTTGGGAAGAGGCCGCTGCTTCTTTTATGCAGGCCTTAGCTTGTGAGGATAAGAATATAGAAGCAAGCGCTAATTATAATATAGGTAACAGCCGTTACAAACAGGGCGAGGCAGAAGAAGCAAAAACTGTACAAAAAGCCCTTTCTTTTTACAGGCAGGCTCGAGACTATTACAAAAGAGCAATAGAGCTTAACCAGGATGATTTGGATTCCAAATTTAACTATGAACTTGTAGTAAAAAAAATTGAACTGTTAGAACAGCAGCAACAGGACCAGCAACAACAGCAACAACAGCAGGACCAGCATAATCAGGCCCAGGATCAAAACGACCAACAGCAACAGGATGAAAATAATCAGGGCCAGGATGATAAGGATCAGCAAAACCAAGACCAAAACCAAGATCAAAATCAAAATGAAGACGAAGATAAAGACAATAATCAGGATCAGGATGATGAGGATCAGCAGCAGCCTCCGGCTTCCGACCCGGACGACGGAGAGATGAGCCAGGATGAAGCGAAGTCTTTTCTTGAGAGGTATGGCCAGGAAGAAGAAAATGCCAAAGAAAAACGCGGATCCAGGCAGGTGTACCCGGAAGTATTGAAAGATTGGTAAGCTATGTTAATAAAAAAGATTAGATTTATATTTTTATTTCTTTTAATTTTTGGCTTTTTAACTTTGCCGGCGATTTCTCAGGAGATAAGCCTTGAAGTTAAGGTTGACAAAAGCAAGGTGTCAATGAGCGATAAGCTCAAACTGAGCTTTACTTTTCGTAACGTAAAGACTCCTCCGGCATACAGCCTTTCCGGCATAGACGGTTTTAGTTCCCGCTATATAGGCCCTTCAACAGTTGTTTCCGTAGTTAATGGACAGATGCAGAGTTCTGTTACTCAAAATTACCTGCTCACGCCTTTAGGTAAAGGCGTTTTTACCATCGGACCGTTTTTTGTGAATATCAAAGGAAAAACCTACACCTCAAACTCTTTAAAAGTAGAGGTTACCGAATCTTTGAGCCAGGATTCGGTGCCGGAGGATATTCCTGCAAATATTCAGGAGAGCCTTCAGGAGAAGATTTTCGCGGTGATGAAGGTAGATAAGATTAAAACATACGTGAATGAAATTATTCCGGTTAATATTAAGCTCTATTTAGACAACCGGCTTGATATACAGGATATACAGTATCCGCAAATAAAACATGAAGGGTTTTTCCTGGGAGAATACCAGCTTCCGAAACAATACGGGATTATCGTGCGCGGCTCTCCTTATAATGTAGTAGAGTTCAATACCACCATAGCGGCCCTTTCGGCAGGGGAATTTAATTTTGGCCCGGCAAGAATTCAATGCAATATGTCCGTACGCAGAAAATCCCGTTCAGGGATGTTTGGTTCTTTTGACGAGTTTTTCCAGGATGACGTTTTTGAGAATTTTTTCGGCCGCCACCAGACTTATCCTATAGCAGTAGAAACAGAGAAAAAAACAATAGGAATCCTGCCGTTGCCTGTTGAAGGCAGGCCCGAGGGCTTTGAAGGAGCCATAGGCAATTTTACTCTGAAAGTTGATGTAGAACCAAAAGAAGTAAAGGTTGGTGACCCTGTCAATTTAAAGATGATAATAGAGGGCCAGGGCAATCTTAGCACTGTAACTATGCCGCAGATAGCTTCTCTAAAAGAGTTTAAAACATATGAGCCGCAGTCGGAGACAAAAGATAATTCTAAAGTTTTTGAGCAGATCCTGATTCCCCGCACCGAAAACATAACAGTTATTCCTGAAATAAAATTCAGTTTTTTTAACCCGGGCAAAGACAGCTACCAGGAGATAATAAAGGAGCCCATCGCGATAAAAGTTTTACCGTCTGACTCTAAAAGCAATCCCCTTGTGCTGGAATACGATTCTCCTGACTCGGTTTCTGCCCGAGAAGTTTTAGGTAAAGATATAGCGTATATCAAGGAACATCCGGGCAAGTTAAAAACCAAGCAAACTTCTCATCTTTATAGCCATAAAGGTTTTTTGCTGCTTCAACTACTCCCTGTTTGTTTACTTTTGGGAGTCATTGCAGTATATAAAAAATCGGAGAGGTTAAGAACAGACGTTAAATATGCCCGCAGCCTTAGGGCATCTCGGCAAGCTCGCAGGCATCTATTTGAAATTCAGGGTTTGCTTAAGCAGGGAAAAACCGGAGATTTTTACGATGCTGTTTTCAAATTTTTGCAGGAATATCTTGGCGATAAATTTCATTTGCCTAAAGGTATCACTGTTGATGTAGTCGATACGGTCTTAAAGCCCAAGGGTATTTCTGACAGTGTTTTAGGCAAAGTAAAAGATGTTTTTAAAGAATGCGATATGGCTCGTTTTGCTCCTACTGATTTTACAAAAAAACAGATGGAGGAAGCTTTAAAAGGCATTGGAGAAATCGTAGATTATTTTGAGAGGAATAAGGTATGAAGTTTATAAGAATAGGCAGAATCGTATTTCTTATAATTGCCATAGGAGGAATTTTAGCCTCCAGCCTTGCGATGGCGCAGAACTCTTCAGGGCTTAAGCAGTTATTTTACAAAGGCAACCGTTTTTATAAAGAAGCCAAATATGAAGAGGCGATAACTGCCTATAAAGAAATAATTGATAAGGGATATGAAAGCGGCAGCCTGTATTATAATTTAGGAAACTGTTTTTTTAAGAAGGGTGAGTTTGGGCGGGCCATTGCTTATTATGAAAAAGCAAAGCTTTTAATGCCCCAGGACAGAGACTTAGAGGCCAATTACCGCCATGTCAAATCGTTAGTCCAGCAGCAGGGTTCAGGCTTTGAAAAATACGGTGTAGCCGGAGCCCTGGAAAGATTTTATTCACGCTTTACCATAAACGGCATGACTGTTTTTTTATTTCTACTTTACTTGACAGCTGTCCTGCTTGCTATAGTTTTTGTCATCATAAAAATACCCAGGCTTTATTTTGGTATGGGAATTTTTGCACTAACAGCTGTTTTTATCCTTACTTTCTTTATGCTGCGAGAGCGTTCCCTAAATTTCGGCAGGCAGGCCATAGTTGCTTCCCGCCAAGTTCAGGCTAAATTTGAACCTTTCGAAAGAGCTACTACTTATTTTACGCTTTCTGAAGGCGTAAAGGTCAAAATTATCTCCCGTAACGACGGTTGGTGTAAAATTAAACGCAATGATGGTAAAATAGGCTGGGTTAGAAAAGAACAGCTTCAATCAATTTAACTCAGATATACAAGGAGAAAGCAGTGAAGTGCGCTGCCTGTGGCGGGCCGATGATAGTTTTAGAGCTGGCCGGTATTGAAATCGATAATTGTCCGGCTTGCAAAGGTATTTGGCTTGATTCCGGAGAGCTCGAGCTTCTCCTGGAGGAAACAGGCTGGGAAGATAAAGTTTTGAATTCATTTTTTCCCGATTCCGGAAACCGCGAAAAGAAGAGGCGTTGTCCGATATGTTCAAAAAAAATGGATAAGGTCTTTTACGCAGGAGAGAGCAGAGTCCTGATCGATAAATGCTCCAATGGCTGCGGACTTTGGTTTGATGAAAACGAACTTCATCAGGTTATTGAAGCAAGCAGTATAGATAAAAATAACAAAATCCTTGTTTTATTAAGAGATATTTTTCAGGCGAAGCAATCTCCGGGCAAATAGAATATTTTTGCGGCCGCTTAAAATTTACGCATAAGTTTATGCATCAGCGGCTTTACAAAGAAGGAGGGTTCACATGGCTGTATTAGGGATATTGCTGATAATTCTCGTTTTTGCGGGTTTGTTTTTAGTTGGGAATTATAATTCCTTAATTGGATTGCGCAACCAGGTTAAAAATGCCTGGTCGCAAATTGATGTTCAGCTTAAGCGGCGGCACGACCTTATTCCCAACTTGATAGAAACAGCTAAGGGCTATATGCAGCATGAACGCCAGACTTTTGAAAGCGTTACTCAAGCCAGAAGCCAGGCTCTTGGGGCAAAAAGCATAGAGCAGAAAACAAAAGCCGAGGGCAATTTAAGTGAAGCTATGGGGAAATTTTTTCTGGTTGTTGAAAACTATCCTGACCTCAAGGCAAATCAAAATTTCTTGACCCTTCAGGAAGAATTAACTTCTACAGAAAACAAAATATCCTTTTCGCGCCAGGCTTACAATGACCAGGTTTTGTTCTTCAATAATAAAATTCAGATGTTTCCTTCAAGTATCATCGCCGGGATGTTTAATTTTACTCAAGAAGAGTTCTTCCAGCTTGAGGACAAAAAAGAAAGAGAAGTTCCGAAAGTGAAGTTCTAAATTTGTGAACACGGATACGCACGGATTAAAGAACGGATAAACACGGAGATTGAAACTTATAACTTTTTGTTTTGTATCAGATGTCAAGTTACAGGTTTCTTAAAAATAACCTGAGACTTAAAACTTGCGACCCGAATGTATAATCCTGGAGATGTGTTTACATATTTTGTGTAAAGGCGAACGGTATACGGTTGCGTAACTCGTAAAGTTATTCGTTTGCCGGCTGCGTTAATAAAATCTTATGAATAGAGATGATTAACGTTCAACGACAGCCGTTTGCAGCTGCCTGCCTACCGGTAGGCAGGCACAACCCTCTAACGATGAATGATACGGCTATAGAGCAGGCTGTAAACATAACTTTCGAATAATACAACCCGAACTTATAACTTATCTTGTTCGGGGTTTGGTAGTATCTGGGCTTATTCAGAACCAGCCCTAAACCAGAACACAGTTCGGCATAGGGCTGCCAAAAACCGAATTTATTCTGGTTCTTGGCAGAATTTACTTCTTTTATTCTGGGCAGTCCCGAATCGAACTTTGCTTTGGTGCTAGGCTGCTCTGGTTCGTGAGTTGGATTTTTTTTATTTGTTTAGAGTTTAGTATTTCGGATTTAGGATTTTTCCTCAACCTTTGCCTTAGCCTTATTTTTATTGCGAAATTGCTATGTGGGAATTGATTAGAGAAAATACAAGAAGGTCCTGGATACTTTTTATTTCTATGGGGGCCTGCTTGATTATTTTGGGATATTTTCTCGGGGCCGCCTGGTTTGGCTTCCAGGGTGGAGCGCTTGGAGTCTTTATCGCTCTATGTGTCTGGGGCATAATGTCAATAATCAGTTTTTTTTCCGGCGATTCGATTCTTCTCGCAGCCGGCCGGGCAAAAGAAATTACTCATGATATTCATCCCCAGCTGTTTAATGTTGTCGAAGAGATGAAATTAGCCGCAAACCTTCCGGTAATGCCCAAGGTTTATATTATTCCAAGTTCTGCTCTCAATGCCTTTGCTGTAGGAAGAAGCCCCCAGAAAAGTTCAATTGCTGTTACTTCAGGGTTACTTGCCGAGCTAAACCGCGATGAGCTGCAGGGAGTAATAGCTCATGAAATGTCGCACATTACCAACAGGGATGTCTTATATATGACTTTTGCCGGAGTTATGCTGGGCAGTATCGTTATACTGTCGGAAGTGTTTTTGAGGAGCATGTGGTTCTCTCGCGGGTCATCTCGGCGGTATAGCTCTTCTTCCGGGGGTTCCGGACAAGCCCAGTTAATAGTTTTAGTTATATCCCTGGTTTTTGCTATACTCACTCCAATACTTGCAAGGCTTTTTTATTTTTCGCTTTCCCGCCGCCGGGAATATTTAGCTGATGCTTCAGGCGTCAGGCTGACTCGTTATCCTCCGGGATTAGCCTCGGCATTGGAGAAAATATCAGCTTCGGGAATTAAGCTTGATTCCGCTAACAAAATCACGGCTTCTATGTATATAGAAAATCCTTTCATAAAGAAAAGTATGGCCACACAGAGTTTATTCAGCACGCATCCTCCCATAACCGAAAGAATAAAAATTTTGAGGAGTATGTCTGGAGGCGTTAACTATTTCGAATATCAGAAAGCTTTTTCTAATGTTAAAGGCCCAGCTTCAAAAGTTATGCCGGAATCCGCCTTAAAAAATACCGAAAGGATTTCTTTGCGCGCGGGGCTCGGGAAAGACGGTGCTAAAAACATTAAGGAAAAAACCCGAGAGGCCGGCGATCTTATCAGGGCTTTAAATAAATACGTTTTTTTATATTGTGCTTGCGGGCTTAAGATAAAAATTCCTCCTGATTTCAAAAACAAGCATTTGCAGTGCCCGCGCTGCAGCCGGAAACTCGAAATTCCTAAAGTCGATTTAAAAATAGCCGGAGCTTTACTCGAAGGCATAAAAAAAGATATTCCCCAGCAGCAGGGCCATCAGGAATATATCCGTCAGCATAAGGGTTGGGAAACTTTTCTCTGTTCCTGCAAAAAACCCATACAGTTATCTCCTGCCTACATAGCTCCTTTTATCCGATGTGAGAACTGCGGTAGAAAGATAAATATCGTGGATAAATCTTGAAAAAACAAAGAGGGTTTTATATAATATCAGGCCTGTCCCTAGAGTTGCTTTAGAATAACAATTTTTATATAAAAATTGTTATTGACAAAGCAAAAAAATGTTTTATATTTAGATACAAATATGAATAACATTATAGAAAGATTAAAAGCTTCTGATATCAGGATTACTCCTCAAAGGGTCATGGTGTATCAGGTTCTTGCGGCTGGAAAGAAGCATTTGACTGTCGAGGAGATTTATGAAAGAATTAAACCCAAAGCTCCGGCTATATCTTTAGCAACGATATACACTATTCTTGAAGCGTTTAAAGAAAAGAACCTAATCTCAGAAATAAGAATCAAATTTGATAAATCCTGCTTTGAGGCAAGAGTTGACTTTCATCATCATTTTTATTGCCAAAGCTGCGGAAAGATTTTTGATATCGATATCACGCCTTGCGCTGTTTTAGAAAAAAAAGAAGTTAATGGCCATTCGATAGAGAGCCTTCAGGGATATTTTTACGGGATATGCAGAGATTGTAAGACGGGAGTTTAAAATGTTATTGGAAATAAAAAATTTAAGCGTTCAAGCTTCCGGAAAAACTATATTAAAAGATATTAACCTTTCGATGGAAAAGGAGCAGGTCCTTATTCTTTTCGGGCCAAATGGCAGCGGTAAGTCGACGTTGATAAAGACCATAATGGGTTTTAGTGGGTATGAAATATCTCAAGGAGAAATCTTTGTCAACGGAGAAAAAATCAACGATTTACCGATTGAAGAAAGAGTCAAATTAGGCTTAGGAATAATGTACCAGCATCCCCCGGCGATAAGAGGAGTTAAGCTTGCAAGTCTGGCCAGTTTTCTTTGTAAGAACGAGAATGTGATTAACGAATTGTCTTCCAAATTGTCACTTGAAAACCATCTTAAAAGAGACGTCAATCTTTCTTTTTCCGGCGGAGAGATGAAACGTTCGGAATTGTTTCAGCTCATATTACAGGGTTCGGACTTTCTATTGCTTGATGAGCCCGAATCAGGAGTGGATATAGAAAACATTTCGATTATGGGCAAAGCCTTAAATTCATACTTAGAACAAAAGGGAAAATCAGCCCTGATTATTACCCACACCGGTTATATTCTTGACTATATTAAAGCCAAGAGCGGCTGTGTTATGATGGATGGAAGATTTTGGTGTGTAGGCGAACCTAAGGAGATGTTTGAGAGTATTAAAAAGTCGGGTTATCAGACATGCAAGGAGTGCCAATGTCCCCAGAAAAAATAGAAGGCCATTTTAATCAGCAGGATAAGGATAAGATCTCTTCGTCAGGAATGGATTTTAGCGAAAAAACCCGCTCGGCAAGCTTTCTCCAGGAAGACGCTAAAGTTCTTCTTGCCCGTGCATTGCAGGATTCGGTGGAAATAATCGGAACGCAAAGTGCTTTAAAAAATCCGCGGTTCAAGGAATATTTTGGAAAGGCTTTCAAGGCTTTGGACAGAGAATATCCTGCTGAAACTGAAGGCGGATATTGTATAAGGGTAAAAAAGGGAAAAACCGTTCAATTACCTATACAGGCCTGCCTTTTCTTAAAGGCCCAGGGGTTCAAGCAAAAGGTTCATAATTTAGTCATTATAGAAGAAGGAGCAAAAGTTTATTTAATTACCGGATGTTCCGCTTCCAAAGCCGCTCACGAAGGGTTTCATCTGGGAGTTTCGGAATTTTTTATTCAACGGGGAGGATATCTTAATTTTACCATGATACACTCCTGGAGTGAAGATGTGTCAGTCAAGCCTATGAGCATCGCTATGGTTGAAGACGAAGGAACATTTGTTTCCAATTATATATGCCTTAAACCGGTTAGAGAAGTAGTTATGTATCCAACAGCAGTTTTAAAAGGAAAAAATTCCCGGGCAAGTTTTAATTCGCTGATCCTTTCTCATCCCGGTTCTTTTCAGGATATCGGTTCACGGGTTATTTTAAAAGGCGATGGTTCCCAGGCAGAAATAGTTTCCCGGGCAGTGAGCTTGGGCGGCAAAGTTATGGCTCGAGGCCATCTTAAAGCTCAAAGCCCAAATGTAAAGGGCCATCTTGAGTGTCGCGGCCTGGTTTTGTCAGAAAAGGGGACGATATACGCGGTACCGGAACTTGAAACAGAATTAAGGGATGTTGATTTATCTCATGAAGCGGCGATAGGAAAAATTAATAAAGAAGAAATAGAATATCTATGTTCCCGGGGCCTATCTGCTTCCCAGGCACAAGCAGTTATTGTCAGAGGGTTTATGGATGTAGACATCCTGGCCCTTCCGGAACTCCTGAAGAAGGAAATCAAAGAATTAGAAGATAAAATATTAGGCGGAGCTTTTTAAAATGGATTTATTTCGCGGGGAGTTTATCGAAACGATAGAACGAACCGAAAATGTGAGAAGCTTCCGGTTCATTACCGATAAAAAAATAGATTTTTTACCCGGCCAATTTGCTCAGGTAATTTTCGACCACAGTGATTTAGGGGACCAACAGTTAAATAAATATCTTTCCTTTTCTTCTTCGCCGGATAAAAATTACATTGAATTTACTAAACGTTTAAGCTCAAGCTCTTTCTGTGAAAAGTTAAGGAATTTAAAGCGAGCTGATAAAGTTTTATTTAAGGCCCCTTTGGGAAAATGTGTCTTAAAGGAGGAATATAAGAAAATAGCTTTTTTAATCGGTGGGATAGGCATAACCCCGGTAGTTTCTATTCTTGAATATATAGCAGATAGAAAGCTTGATACGGATGCTGTCTTATTTTACTCAAACCGCAGTGAATCAGATACGGCTTTTAAGAAAGAACTGGATGATTTCAGCTATCTAAGGGGCAATATAAAAATATTTTATACTGTTACCAAATGCCGCCCGCTTGATAAAAATTGTTTTTTTGGAAGGATAAGTAAAGAGCTTATTGCGAATAAGCTCAAAGATATAGAAAAAAGAATGTTTTATATATTCGGGCCGCCCAAAATGGTTGAAGCTATGGAAAAAGTTTGTTTTGAATTGGAATGTTCTCAGGGCCAGATAAAAACTGAGAATTTTATTGGTTATTAAAATAGTCCGGCTGCCTATATGCAGGGTTAAATTTTACTGTGCTTGATTTTGTAACTTTTAACCCGAAACAGCTCGGACATAGTTCGCTTTGGCACCGCAAGAGTGCCGGGCTCATTAAGGAGGTATGAATGCTTAAAGAAAAGGTAGAAAAAGTCTTAAATCAGGTTCGTCCAATGCTTCAAGCTGACGGTGGCAATGTTGAGTTAGTGGAGGTTACCGAAGGCGGCATAGTCAAGGTCCGTTTGACCGGGGCCTGCGGAAGCTGCCCTATGAGCACTTATACTCTTAAACTCGGAATTGAACAAAAACTAAAAGAGGAAGTCCCTGAAGTTAAAAGTGTAGAACAAGTATAATATTAGTCCACCCTTCGACTACGTTTATCCTGAGTGAAATCGAAGGGCTCAGAGCAAGCAGTCCATAGGATATGCAGGTTAAGGTTAAGGCTAAGGTTGAGAAAGACAGAAAAACCGAAAAACCAAAGAACCGAAAAACGGAAGAACTGAAAAACAGAAAGACCAAAAAACCGAAGAACATAAAAACTAAAAGACTGAAAAACAGAAAGAATAGGGAAGTTAAGGCGCTAACCGAAAACCGAAAGAACATTTCTTTAGTAGAAATACGGTAGAAATATGTGGAAATACATAGAAATAGATTGTTTAGATAAAATTCCAATAATCCCAATACTACCAATACTACCAAATA
>JAQUWY010000002.1:0-19223 GCA_028692655.1 Candidatus Omnitrophota bacterium
CTGGATATATTCATGTATTTAACCCTTAAAGAAGAAGGGCTTATTATAAATGGGGCTTTTGAGGATATGCCAACAGCAAAAGAGGAAAACGCTTCTTTAGAGTTTGCGAATAATTCTTGACAGTACTGCCGGCCTGGCTTGCTTTTAAAGAGTATAGAAATTTGATATAATACATTACTATGAGCAAAGATGTGCAACAACAAAAAGACCTTGAGGATTTCTTTCAGAAAAAGGAAAAAGAGTGGGAAAATTTATGCTTGCGTTGTGGTGCTTGTTGTGGTGCCTACGATGATCCTTGTACCCATTTAAAAAAAAATGGGGACAAGACATATTATTGCGAAATATATCCTGAAAGGCTGGGCTTGAGAAAAACGGTAAGCGGCGAAGAATTCAGGTGCGTACCGGTAAAAAGAATTTTACGTGTTTATTGGAAGAATGGCCATGCTTGCCCTTACAAGAAACTTTTGTCCGGCAGATGGGTTGAGCAGAATTCTGATGTTTAAGAAGGCGTAAACTTATGGTTATAGACTCAGGCAATATAAGAGGCGTTAATCTGGGCGGCTGGCTGCTCATGGAGGGGTATATACTAAGGGGAAGAAACATTCCCGAAAGCTTATTCAAAGAAAACTTCAAAAAAGTTTTTGGAGAGAAAGAGCTAAGAGATTTTGAGCGGCTTTTTCGCGGCAATTTTATCATCCGGGAAGATTTTAAAAATATTTCTCAAATGGGTGCTAATGCCATAAGGGTGCCTTTTCACTATAAATTGATAGAAAGTAAACCTTACAGATACTCTCAAGAAGGATTTAATTATCTTGATAAAATTTTTTCCTGGGCTGGACGCCACAGTTTAGGGGTGATACTTGATTTACATGCTGCTTGTGGTTCTCAGAATTATGACTGGCATTCCGATAGCTGCGGCAAAGCCCTTCTATGGAAGAACAAGGAATATTCAAAGCGGACAGTGGCTTTGTGGGAGTCTGTATCCGACAGGTATAAAGATAATGATTCTCTGATTGGATATGACTTTCTGAATGAACCAGTTTTGGAAGATTCTGATTTACCTAAGCTTAAATCTTTGTACGGAATTCTCATAAAGCGGATAAGAGAAATTGATAGAAATCATACTTTTTTTTTAGAAGGTTCTCTTTGGGCTCAGCGTATAGATTTTCTTAAAGATTTGTTGGCAGAAAATATTGCTGTCAGTATCCATAATTATTTACCCCTGGAGTATACTTTTAATTTCTCGCCGTTTTTGAATTTTCCCGGAAAAATTAACAAAGTCTTATGGTGCAAGGATAGAATTTTAAAACATCTCGAACCTTACTATTTATTTTCACGAAAAAACAACGTCAAAATATTCGTAGGAGAATTTGGAATAAACTGGCGGGGAGGCTTTTGGGGAGAATTGAGGTGGCTGGAGGCAGTTCTTGAGGCTTATAAAGAATATGGTTTCGGATACACTTACTGGACATACAAAGCTGTAGCTAACAATGTTTTTCCCGATGGTATCTATCAATACATTCCCAATTCTAAATATGTAAACCGCCAGGGGCCTTTATACGGCTGGGAAACTTATAGTGGTTTTTGGAAAAAAAATAAAAAGGATTTGGGTGAGTTTTGGAAGACAAACGGCTATTGTCCTAACCCCGGAATTATTTCAATGCTCAAGAAGCATTTTATTTTAGAGCCGCAAGCGGCATAAACCAGGAGATACTTATGATTGTTCCGGCGTTGCTTACCAATGACGTAAAAAAGCTTGAAGAAATGCTTGATGTTTGTGCAGGTTTTACCGATTACGCTCAAATAGACATTATGGACGGCGAGTTTGTTCCCTCTTTGAGTATTGGGAAGCCGGAACTGGAGGGTTTAAAGCTTCCTTTATCGTGTGAAGCTCACCTTATGGTGTCCCGGCCCCTGGATTGGCTCAAGGCTTTGAAGAAGATAGGCATCAAGAAAGTAATCTATCATTTCGAGATACAGGCTGATCATAAGTTTATTTTATCAGAAATTAAAAAAGAAGGTTTGGGCTTGGGGATCGCGGTTAATCCCGCTACTAAAATATCCGAATTTAAATTTTTGCTGGAATATGTTGATACAATTCTTTTTTTGGCGGTTAATCCCGGTTTTTACGGTTCACCTTTTATCCCGGAAATTCTTGAAAAAGTAAAATTTTTTAAAGATGAATTTCCTGGAATTCAATCAGGGATTGACGGCGGAGTTAAGCTTGATAATTTACTCGCGGTTAAAGCTTGCGGGGTTGATTACATTTGTGTCGGCAGTGCTATTCTAAAAGAAAAAAGCCCCAAAGAGGCTTTTGAGAAATTCCAGAGGGTGTTCAATGGGTAAAAATTTACGAATTATACTCCTTATTTTTTTAATAATAGGGCCTATAGTTTTCTATCACTATGTGAATAAAAAATCTAACGGCCGGTTTTTGGATACAGCTTTTAAATATGACCAAAATGAAGAGAACTTGCCGGAGATAGCTTTAATATTTGATGATTTAGGAGAAAATTTGAGTGATTTGAAAGAGTTATATAGCCTAGATGTTCCTCTTACGGTTTCGGTGATACCGGATCTGAAATTTTCCAAGAATATTGCACATATTGCTTCGCGTTGCGGTTTTTCTGTTTTTATACATCTGCCTATGCAGCCCTTAAAGGAAAACACCAAAAGGGCTCCTTACAGGTTTATCGGCCCTGAATTAAGCCGGAGAGAAAACGTTATGCTGCTGCGTCATTACCTTAATTCTTTGCGTATTGCTATAGGAGTAAACAACCATATGGGTTCGGCTGCTACCCAGGATGTAGAGCTAATGAAAGTTGTATTAAGAATGGTGAAGGCTCGAGGATTGATATTCATTGATAGTAAGACATCCCCTGATTCTGTAGCTTACGAGCAGGCCCAGAAAGAGGGTTTGGTTTGCGGTTATAACGAAGGGTTCTTGGATTATTATGACAGTTCGTTGGAAATGGAAAAGAGCCTTGATAAACTTATAAATTCCGCAGTTCACAAGGGCAGGATAATAGCCATTGCGCATCCCAAAAAGAGTACCATCCGGTTTTTAAAGGGGAAAATTCCGGAGTTGAAGAAGAAAATAAAATTTATAACTATACAAGAGTACTTTGAATCCTAAGGGTTTCGCATCTCTTTCCCCATTGTTAAGCTTTCGGCAATTAGTTTGAATATGAGAAGAGTTCTATTGCATGTTTGCTGTGGGGTTTGTGCCTGGGCTTCAATTGAAAGGCTTAGGGAAGAAGGTTTTGAGGTAGAGGCATTATTCTTTAATCCCAACATACATCCCTTTTCGGAATATAAGAAGCGCCTGGAAGCTTGCCGGGAAGTTACCGGGGCGCTGAAAGTTGTTTTGTTGGAGGGGGAATATCTTCTGGATGATTGGATAAAAGAATGCCGGCAATATTCAAAAGAACCGGAAGGCGGCCGGCGCTGTCAAATTTGTTTTTATATCCGCCTAAAGGAAACTTTACGTATTTGTAGAGAGAGAAACTGCCATTATTTCACTACTACTTTGACTATCAGCCCTCATAAGAAGAGTAAAGATATATTTTCTATCGGCCGTGGCCTGGGGGAAAAAAGATTTTTAGAAATCGATTTTAAAAAAAAGGAAGGGTTTAAAAAATCACTTTCTAAGGCAAAAGAATTAGGGCTTTACCGGCAAAATTATTGCGGGTGTGTATATAGTAAAAAAGCTGTAAGCTGCAAGCCGTAAGTTTTAAGCTTAGAGATTTAGTTTTTTAGCACATTTTTATGGAAGAAAGATTTTATTCTTTCAGTAAGTATTTAAAGGATAAGTTTGGTGAGAAAGTGCAGCGGCTTAGCCTTGATGCGGGTTTTGGCTGTCCGAATATTGATGGAAGTCTAAGCTCTAAGGGGTGTATATACTGTAATAACCGAGGTTTTGGAAGATATGCCCGTTTGAATAAGCCGCTCAAAGAACAAATCAAAGAGTCTATCAAATTTTATGAAAACAGGCGGGGCATAAAGAAATTTATTGCCTATTTTCAGTCTTTTTCTAATACCTACGCCGGGCTTAGCGAGTTAAAGGAAAAGTATGATATAATAAGAGAGTTTCCCCGGATTGTAGGATTATTCGTATCGACTCGTCCGGATTGCATTGATGAGCCAAAGATGCAGCTGCTTTCGAGCTATAACAAGGACTATCTTGTTTGGGTAGAGTATGGCTTACAGACTACCCATGACCGCATTTTGAAAAATATCAACCGTAATCATAGCTACAAGGATTTTTTATCCGCGGTTGAGCTGACAAGAAAATATAATATCAATGTAGGGGTTCATTTAATATTTGGCTTGCCTTTAGCGACCTGCCAGGATATGCTTGATGATATCCAAGAGTTATCAGATCTTGATATCCAAGGCGTAAAATTCCATGTTTTGCATGTTCTATCAGGTACCGGCTTAGAAAAGGTTTATCGCCGGGGTAAAGTAAAATTACTTACTAAAGAAGAGTATGTGCGGCTCATTGTTGATTCTTTAAAACGTTTGCGGCCTGGTTGTGTTATCTTGCGCCTTGTTTCTGATGCATCAAGCAATTATCTGGTTGCGCCTGACTGGATAAATCGAAAATCTGAGGTTATAGGTAATATAAGAGCGGAGCTTGAAAAAAGGAAAGTATATCAGGGGTGTTTATATGAAGCTGGTAGCGCTAAGAGTTAAGCAGGGTTCTATATACGTTGCCGGAGAAAAAGTTTCATCGATCAGCAAAGGTATGGCTTTGTTTGTTGGTTTTGAGAGTGGAGACTGCAAGGATGATATAACTCTTATGGCCCAAAGGGCGGTTAATCTTAGAATATTTGAAAATCAAGAGGGCAAGCTGGATTATTCTGTAAAAGATAAGGAGTTGTCTATATTATGCATACCTAACTTTACTCTTTGTGCTTCTACGGATAAAGGGCGTAGGCCTTCATTTGAAGAATCTATGCCTTATTCTGAAGCGGAAGGTTTTTTTGACGAGTTTGTATTAGCCTTGAAAGCTTATGGTATTGATGTGCAAGAAGGGGTTTTTGGAGCGTATATGGATATAAATCTTGATTTAGACGGGCCGGTAAACATAATAATAGAAAGTAAAGAACAGGATTCTTGACGGGTAATGAGCCAAGGTTGAGGTTGAGGCTTAAAAAAAGTCCACGGTCCACAGACTATACAGGTTAAGGTTAAGGTTGAGAAAGACTAAAAAACCAAAAGACCAAAAAACCAAAAAACCAAAAAACCAAAAAACCAAAAAACAGAAAACTAAAGAACTAAAAACAGAAAGACTGAAAGACTGAAAAACTGAAAGACCAAAAAACCGAAGAACGTAAAAACTAAAAGATTGAAAAACATAAAGAATAGGGAAGTTAAGGCCTTGCCTACCGGTAGGCAGGTTTAGAGATTAGAATTTAGGATTTTTTTGATAACTGGTGTAATATTAGCATTATTTGAATTTATTAATTTTTTAACCTTAGGCTATATCCGCTTCTAACGGCTCATAGCTTACTCAAGCGGAATTAGCAGAAGAAATAAAGGAGTGATAATGCACCCTGTATTGTTTAAATTAGGCCCCTTAACCATTTATACTTATGGATTTTTTGTTTTCTTAGGTGTAATAACAGGTTATTTTGTAAGCGCGCGCCTGGCAAAATCGGAAGATATAAATCAAGAGCAATTTTCCAGTATTTTTTTCTGGACAGTAATTGCAGGTTTCCTGGGAGCAAAAATCCTCTATCTTATTATAGAATGGAAATATTTTTTAATGGCTCCTTTATATCTAATCCGTAGCGGGTTTGTTTTTTATGGAGGATTAATATCCGGATTCCTCACACTATTTTTATTATCAAGAAAATATAAACTAAAATTATTTAAACTTCTCGATATATTTTCTGTGGGAATTGTCCTGGGGCATGCTTTTGGCAGGGTGGGATGTTTTTTTTACGGTTGCTGCTATGGCAGGCCTACTAAAACATTTTTAGGGTTGTTGTTTCCGGCTTCATCTCCTGCCGGAAGCCTGGGGGTTAAAGTTATACCCACTCAACTTATATCTGCAGGTTTTCTTTTTTTACTGTCCCTTATTTTACTGCGGTTTTACAGAAGAAAAAGCTATGATGGGCAGGTATTTATTTTTTATTTATTTATCTATAGTACTTTTAGGTTTTTTATTGAATTCTTGCGGGGTGATCCCAGAGGAGGCTTGGGGTTGTTTTCTACTTCCCAGTTAATTTCCTTGGCAGGAGTAATTTTTTGTTTATATATATGGAAAAGATTGCGTAGTTCAGCTTGAGTATCGAAAGTGCAGGGGTATAATGAATAATTTACTTGTAATTTTAGCCTTAGTTTCGAAATACTTCTGTCCGAGGGGTTGTGGGAGGTAAAGATGAAAATAGCCATAGCGCAAATTAATTCTGTAGTCGGAGATATTAAAGGAAACTGTGAAAAAATTATCCGCTACGGTTTTAAGGCAAAAAAGAAGAATGCCGATATAGTTATATTTCCTGAATTGGCTCTTTCAGGCTATCCGCCGGAAGATCTCCTTCTTAAGAGGCATTTCTCTGACTGCAATAAAGAGTTTTTACTAAAAATAGCTAAGGCTTGCAAAGGCATAATGCTTATAGCGGGTTTTGTAGAGAAAAATGGCGGGGTTTTATATAATTCCTGTGCGGTTATTCATGATGGGAAAATCGTAGATGTTTATCGTAAAATAAAACTGCCTAACTATGGAGTTTTTGATGAAAAACGATATTTCAGTTCCGGGGATGTTTTGCCGATTTATATTCTGGGGGTTTTTTCTTTCGGTTTGAGTATTTGTGAAGACATCTGGCAGGGAGATTTTTTTAATTCAGTCTGGCGGAAAAAATTGGATTTTATTTTTAATATATCAGCTTCCCCTTTTCATCTGGGTAAAATAGCCCAGAGAGAGAATATTATATCGGTTCTGGCAAAAAAAACTAAAAGCTTTGTATTGTACTGTAATATGGTGGGCGGCCAGGATGAGATAGTTTTTGACGGTACCAGCTCGATTTTCTCTCCTCAAGGAAAACTTTTGGCTAGGGCTAAGCGTTTTCAGGAAGACCTGCTTGTTTTTGATTTAGCTGCCGAGCATGAGCCGATTAAAAAGGAACCGGTTGAACCTGCCCGGGAAGCTTTTGAAGCTTTGCGTTTGGGATTATCTGATTATGTCTCCAAGAATAACTTTAAAAAAGTAGTCGTGGGTTTGAGCGGAGGCATAGACTCTGCGGTGGTTATAAGCTTGGCGGCTTTTGCTTTGGGCAGGGAAAATGTTCATGCACTTATTATGCCTTCAGTTTATACATCTAAAAGTACTTTTGAGGACGCTAAGAAGATTTGCGATAATCTCGGGGTCAGCTTTGATATAGTGGGTATTGATTCTGTGTTGTCTTCTTATTCTAAAGATTTGAAAGTATGCCTTAAAGAAATAAAGAGGACAAAAACTGAGGAAAATCTTCAGGCAAGAATACGGGGCAATATCCTTATGGCTTTTTCTAATACTTATGGACACCTGGTTTTAAATACCGGAAACAAGAGTGAAGTATCCTGCGGTTATTGCACTTTATATGGGGATATGGTGGGAGGGTTTGGTATACTAAAAGACGTGCCCAAAACTCTTGTTTATGATATAGCTTCTTATATTAACGATATTGTTCCCGGAACCATACCCTTTTCAGTGATCAGGAGGCCGCCTTCGGCGGAACTAAGGCCGAACCAAAAAGATAGCGATAGTCTGCCTGAGTATGATTTACTGGATCCGGTTTTAAAGCTCTATATTGAGGATGATTATTCTTTGGCCGAAATTATTAAAAAAGGATACAAAAAAAATCTTGTCAAAAAGGTTATTTCTATGGTCGATGCTAATGAGTATAAGCGCCGCCAAGGGCCTTTGGGAATAAAAATTACCTCGAGGGCTTTTGGTAAAGATAGAAGGATGCCGATCACCAATAAGTTTATGCAATAATGAATACGCAAGGTGTTTTTCTGGGTTTGGGTTCGAATTTGGGAAATAGGCTTGAAAACATAAATAAGGCTATTGCTCTTTTGAGAATGATTGACGGGGTTGCAATAGAAAAGATATCCTCAATAATAGAAACCGAGCCGGTTGATGCTCCAGGCCCGGACTACTTTAACGCTGTTGTTAAAATAAAAACTGTTCTTGAACCGGAAGAGCTCCTGGAGCATTTGCAAGAAATAGAATCGTCTTTAGGCCGGATACGCAGTTTTAGGAATGCTCCCAGGACAATTGACTTAGATATACTTTTTTATGATAATAAGATAATAGACAGGCCGGGCATTAGGGTTCCTCATCCGAGGATGTTTGAGCGTGACTTTGTAATAAAGCCGCTTTTGGAAATCGAACCTGAAATGGCAGAATTGCTCCAAAAGCCTGAGAAAATATTTAAAGAAAACAAGGAGGGGCTATGAAAAAAGTTGTTTTTGCCTGTATCGTGATGATGGCATGGGGAATTTTTCTAACATCTTTCGTTTTAGCCCAATCGCCCAATCAGGAGGAGTCCATAACTTTAACTACTTACTACCCTGCTCCTTATGGAGTTTATAAGGACTTAGAAGCAAAGGACGGCCTTGCTGTAGGAGATATAACTACTGGTACAGGAGTCTTAAACGTTGGAGATTTACATCAGGGTGAGCTTTGGGTTGAAAAAGGCTTGATTCTTAATCCGCAGGATCTGGACCCGGCAGATGCTGACTCAAAGACCGGAGAAGTCATTTACAATAAAAATGATAAAGTTGTAAAAGTTTTTGATGGTTTTAATTGGTCTGCGGTGGGCCAGGGGGGCGGAAGCTGTTTTACGTATTATTGCGGAGGAGTAGGCGGCAATGTTTGCGAGAATAAAAATAAAGATAAGCCTGATGAGCCAGATGACTTCTGTCCGGCGGGTTTTAAGCAGGGGCACTATATCGGCAAATGGGGTTATTGCGGTGCCGGGGCTTTAGCTAGCAATTATGCTTATTTTTGTCCGCCAGGAGGCCAATGCCTGGCAGGCGGAACGGCTGATTATGTTAGCGTAGGCGATGCATACTTATGCTGCCAGAAATAGATGGTAAAAATTATACAGGAAATATTGGTTTATAAGGAGGAGACTAATGGAAAAAATAATTTTTAAAATTTTTTTAATTGCAGTTTCCTTACTTGGCTTTACATCTTTTGCTTTGGCTCAGTCGCCTAGCCAGGAGGAGTCCGTAACTTTAACTACTTACTACCCTGCTCCTTATGGAGTTTATAAGGATTTAGAGGCTAAAGATGGCCTTGTTGTTGGGGATATATCTACTGGAACGGGGGCTTCAAGTGTTGGAGATTTGCATCAGGGTGAGCTTTGGGTTGGAAAAGGCTTAATTCTTAATCCGCAGGATTCAGGCCCTGCGGATGGTAAGACCGGAGAGCTTATCTATGATGAAAGTGATAAGATCTTGAACTTTTTTGACGGTTCAGCCTGGGTAGCTGTGGGGGCATCAAGCGGTGCAGGGTGTTTTGTGTATTATTGCAATAATGTAGGAGCAAATGTTTGCACCAACAAGGCTGCTTCCGGCGAACCGGATGATTTTTGTCCTGTTGGGTTTGACCAAAAGTCTTCAGTCGGTTCTTGGGGCTATTGTGGTGAGGTTGGCTCTAGTCCAGGAGGATTATGTAATTATGCCTACTCGTGCCCTCCGGGCGCTGGATGCGTTGGGGGAACAGCATTATACAGGAGCGTTGGCCAAGCATACTTCTGTTGTAAGAAATAATTTGCTTCTGCAGAGGCATAACAAGATAGAATTAAGCAGGAGTTCTAATTTTGTATATGGTTATTGAGAGAAATACAAGTCAGGTAAAAAAAATTATAGCCAAGGCAAAAAACAAGAAATTATTAGTAGGTTTTGTTCCTACTATGGGTGCCTTGCACCCCGGGCATCTTTCCTTGGTAAAAGAAGCAAAAAAGAAGTGTGGTTTTGTTGTGGTGAGCATTTTTGTAAATCCTATTCAGTTTGGCCCCAAAGAAGACTTTTCGAGTTACCCCAGGGATTTTAGAAACGATGAAAAACTGCTGCGGTCTGAAGGGGTAGATTTGATTTTTTATCCTGATTGCCGAAATATGTATAAAGAGGGCTTCTCTACTTTTGTTGAAGAAAAACGCTTGAGCCGGTTTCTTTGTGGGCAGGCCAGGCCCGGGCATTTCAAAGGTGTGTGTACTGTACTGGTAAAACTTTTCAACATTGTCAGCCCTGATATAGCTTACCTTGGCAGCAAAGATTATCAACAAGCGCAGATTGTTAAAAAAATGGCAGCAGACCTTGATTTTTCCTTAAAGATAAAGGTGCTGCCAATCGTAAGGGAAAAAAATGGCTTAGCCATGAGTTCTCGCAATGCTTACTTAAGCAGAGAAGAAAAAGATCAGGCGGGCTGTTTGTATCGAGCTTTAATCACGGCAAAAAAATTGGTAGCAGCCGGAGAGACCATGTCGCCGAAAATTATAACGGCGATACGCAGGATAATTCTTTCTGAAAAGCATATCAGAGTCGATTATATAAGAATAGTCGATGCTACTACTCTGGAAAACAAATCTCGAGTCAAAGGTAAAGTGCTGGTAGCTTTGGCTGTATATATTAGCGGGGTGCGCCTTATAGATAATATTGTTTTAAACGGTAAAAAAGTTAATGCTGGAAAAGTGCATTCGAGGCTTTCAAGGCAGAAAGGTAGAAAATGAAGAAAAAAAATATAGGAATCGTAGGCTGCGGAGCCATAGGAAGGGGCGTAGCTTTATTTATCGATAAGAAACTTTCTGCTAAGGCCAGGGTTTCGGCTCTGACAGATACAAATAACCGGGCCGCTTTGAATTTAAAGCACAAGCTTTCTTCAAGGCCTGAGATAATGACTTTGAAGGAAAACATAAGCAAGAGCGATTTAGTTGTTGAAGCAGCTTCTATAGGAGCCGCCAAGAATGTTTTAGGGCAAGCGCTTCTCTGCAAGAAAGATGTTGTTATTGTCAGTGTAGGGGTATTTGTGGGTAATGCGTCTATTGTCAGCCAGGCTGAGAAAAAAGGTATAACCGTTTATGTTCCTTCCGGGGCAATTTGCGGAGTGGATGGCTTTGGAGCTTTGCGTATGGGCAAAGTTAAAAAAGTATCTTTGGTAACTTCAAAACCTCCCTCAGGCCTTTTGGGGGCAGATTACCTGAAAAGGAAGAAAATAAAATTAACAAGCCTGAAAAAAGAAAAGATTATTTTTAAAGGCGGAGTAAAAGACGCAGTACGCTATTTTCCTAAAAATATCAATATAGCTGCGACTTTGTCGCTGGCTTCAGAATTCAAAGATATAGAAATATGCATAAAAGCCGATCCCAATATCAAGCGCAATATACACCGCATTTTCATCGATTCAGAACAGGCCAGGTTAAATATAAGTATAGAAAATATTCCTTCGAAATCAAACCCAAAGACCAGTGCCTTGGCTGCCTTATCTATACAGTTTCTTCTGAAGAAAATTTTCTCGAATTTTAAAGTCGGCAGTTAATCAAAATTAGTTTTTGACTATTCATAACCATTCTGATAAAGCAGGTATTCAAAGCGGAATATTAATATGAAAGATTGCATAGTAATAAAAGGCGCTAAAGAGCATAATCTAAAAAATATTAATCTATCTATACCCAAGAATAAATTAATTGTTGTTACCGGGCTTTCCGGTTCGGGTAAATCTTCTTTAGCATTTGATACGATATATGCCGAAGGCCAGCGCCGTTATGTTGAAAGCCTTTCCAGTTACGCTCGCCAGTTTCTCGAGCAGCTTAAAAAACCTGAAGTGGAACATATCGAAGGGCTATCTCCGGCAATAGCAATAGAGCAAAGGACAGCTGTAAGCTCACCGCGTTCCATAGTAGCCACCCAGACTGAAATTTATGATTATCTACGGCTGCTTTTTTCCCGTATTGGTAAGCCGCATTGTTATAAGTGTTTAAAACCCATAGCTAATCTTACTTCTCAGGAAATTATCGATAAAATACTGTCCCAGTTTTCCGGTTGCCGCATAAGTATTCTTTCTCCGGTTGTCAGAGGAAAAAAGGGGGAATATGGTGCTTTATTTTCCAGATTACTCAAGGAAGGTTTTTCCCGGGTCAGGGCCGACAAAAGTATTTATGAGCTAAGTGAAGGAATACGTTTAGAAAAGAATAAGCCGCATGATATAGAAGTAGTTGTTGACCGCATAGAAGTTCGCTCTCAATACAAAAAGAGAATAGCTGATTCAGTAGAAACGGCCCTTAAGGTTTCCGGCGGTCACATTGTTATTTACAATAACGACACTAAAACTGAGGTATTTTTAAATACAAGTTTAAGCTGTTCTCATTGTGGAATTTCTCTGGGGGAAATGGAACCCAGAGTATTTTCTTTTAACTCTCCCTATGGAGCTTGTCCGTCTTGCAAAGGCTTGGGTATAAAACTTGAGTTCGATCCCGACCTTATAATTCCCGATAAAAACAAAACTTTAAGGGAAGGGGCGATTGAAGTTTGGCGCCGGGGCGGCAAAGGATACATGATGTATTACCGGGCACTTTTAAGAGAGTTTTCTGATGAACTGGGTTTTTCTCTGGACACTGTCTATAAGCGTTTGCCCAGGGCTGTGCAGAGAAAAATTTTATACGGCGACAAACAGACTTATATCTGGGGTAAACCTTTTGAAGGAGTTATTCCAAACTTAGAGAGGGTTTTTAGCACCACCGATAGTGATTACCGTAAAGACCAAATATCAAAATATATGTCTAAGCTTGCCTGTCCCCAGTGTTTGGGGCAACGGTTAAAAGAGGAAGTCTTAGCCGTCAAACTTGCCGGCAAATCGATATGGGAAGTAATCACCTTGACTATCGAAGATTGCCGTACTTTTTTTAGCAATTTAAAGTTTACAGATTATGAAGAAAAAATAGCCAGCCATATTATTAAAGAAATAAACAAAAGGCTTAAATTTTGCATGGACGTGGGATTGTCTTATCTTTCATTGGATCGTTTAAGTTCTACTCTTTCCGGCGGTGAAGCCCAGAGGATACGCCTGGCTACTCAGGTAGGTTCGGCTTTGTCCGGCGTGATTTATATTCTTGATGAGCCAACTATCGGCCTTCATACGAAAGATGATGTTAAATTGATAGGTACTTTAAAGAATCTCAAAGCTTTAGGTAATACTATTGTCGTGGTAGAACATGATGAGAATATGATAAAAGCAGCTGACTGGGTGATTGATCTTGGCCCGGAAGCAGGTGCTAAGGGCGGAAAGGTAGTGTATTCGGGGGAGTTTAAGGGCTTAAAAAAAAGCAGCACTCTTACCGCTGAGTATCTATATGGTAAAAAAGAAATTGCCATTCCAGATTCACGACGCTCTTATAAAGATAAACCTTTTCTTTTTATCCGCGGTGGGCGTGAACATAACCTGAAAGATATTGATGCCAGGATTCCTCTGGAGAATTTCGTCTGCGTTACCGGAGTTTCCGGTTCGGGTAAATCCACATTAGTAGAGGACATTCTTTATAAAAGTTTAGCACGCAGGCTTTATGATTCAAGAGATAAACCGGGTAGATGCAGCAAAATTGAAGGCTTAGAAAATATAGACAAGGTGATTATCGTTGACCAGTCACCTATTGGTAGAACTCCCCGCTCAAACCCTGCGACTTATACCGGAGTCTTCGGATATATCCGGGAGGTTTTTAGCCTTCTGCCTGAGGCAAGAGCCAGGGGGTATAAGCTTTCCAGATTCAGCTTTAATGTTACCGGAGGAAGATGTGAAGCTTGCGGCGGAGAGGGGACAAAAAAAATAGAAATGCATTTTCTTCCGGATATTTATGTCCCCTGTGAAGTCTGTGCCGGCAAGAGGTTTAACAGCCAGACTCTAGAAATAAAATTTAAAGGCAAAAGTATATCGGATGTCCTGGATATGAATGTGGAAGAAGCAATCAAGCTTTTTGAAAATTTTCCTAGAATTAAAAACATACTTCAGACGCTTATGGATGTAGGCTTAGGCTACATCGGGCTTGGCCAGTCAGCGGTGACCCTTTCCGGCGGTGAGGCTCAAAGAATAAAACTTGCCTCACAACTACGGAAAAAAGCTACCGGGAAAACCTTATATATTTTGGATGAACCTACTACCGGCTTGCATTTTGATGACGTCAGTAAATTGCTTTCTGTCTTGCAGAGGTTAGTTGATAAAAAAAATACAATTTTAGTTATTGAACACAACCTTGATGTGGTAAAATGTGCTGATTATATTATTGATTTGGGCCCCCAGGGAGGCCATGGAGGCGGCCGGGTGGTTGCGAGCGGGTCTCCGGAGGAAGTGGCGGATTTTTCTTCGTCTTACACCGGGAAATTTTTAAAGGGCAAGCTAAAAAGATAAGTTTTTATTATTCTATTTCTGCTATTACGATACGGTTATGAAAAAGTACTTTTTTTTATTTTTATTATGCTTCTTTGCTACTAACGGGTTTTTTGAGGAGGGCTATTGCAAAGATAGCGATGAAGTTAGCTTTGGGTTAGCTGTCAAGGCTTTCTCCGATGGTTTCTACGATGCTTCTTCTTCCCTTTTTGAACGTTTTATTGAAGATTTTTCCCAAAGCCCCTTATTGTGTGAAGCTAAGCTATATAGGGCAAAGTGCTATTATTATAAGAAAGCATACACCCAGGCTCTTGATATTTTAAATAAACTCGAAGCTTCCTGTAAATCTGCGGGTATAACTGACCAGATTTATTATTGGCTGGCTGCTATTTACAGCAAGGGCAAAGATTTTGAACGCTCGGGAGATTATTGCCATAAGGTTATAGAGTCATATCCTTCTTCGCAGTTTATATGGTGGGCTCGTTATCTTATGGCAAGCAACGATTTAGAGGCCAAGAAAACAGAAAGCGCCGAAAAAAATTTTTATGAGGTCATCGATGAAAGCAATAACAAAGAAGTAAAAAATCTTTCCTACGGCCAGCTTCTGGAATTTTATTCCAGTAATAAGAACTATTCACAATTGGTTTCTCTCGCTGAGCGTTATGCCAAGGAATTTCCCAGGGGCCGGCTGATTCAGAAAGTATATTTTTATCTGGGCCAGGGATATTATGAACGTAACGAATGGGACAAGGCGCTCGAAAATTATAACAATGCCCTTAAATTGGAAAAAAACCTGGAACTGCGTGATTTGATTTACCAGGGTTTAGGGTTTGTTCAGCTTGCTAAAGACGATAAAATCGAAGCTAAAATTGTTATCGATAAAATAAGCGATAAACAGCTAAGGCTTTTTTCTCAGGGCGTGTATTATTTTAAAGCGCAGGATTATATACAAGCCCTGGAAACTTTCAATATGTTTATACGCTATTATCCTTCCAGCAATCTTTTGGCAAGGGCTTACTTGGGCAAAGCTGATACGCTCTATGAATTGGGCAGGCTCAACGATTCGGTTTATGCTTACCGGCATATTTTGTCTACGTATAAAACTTTATCTTTTTCAGATATTTTAAATAAAGCCCATTATGGCCTTGCCTGGTGTTATTTAAAAAACGGCCAGTTTAAAAAGGCTATTGAAGAGTTTAAAAACACCTTGGAATATGCTGATAATCCTGTAGTGCGGGTTAGTTCTCAAATTCAAATAGCTGATGCTTATCAAGAGACAGGCAAGTATACTGAGGCTTTAGACATGTATAGTTCTATTTTAGAAAAGTACCCTAATACCATGTATTCTGACTATATACAGTTTCAAATCGGGATGTCGTTTTTAAAGAAAAAAGACTTGGATAAAGCTTTCCTGGCACTAAAGAATTTAAAGAACAACTTTCCAAATTCTAAGCTTGTTCCTCAAGCGCAGTATTATTTGGCTGTTGGTTATTTTTCACAGCAGGATTACGCTCAAGCAAAAAATTTATTGGAGGATTTTATATCAAAGTTTCCCCAGAGTGAGCTGCTTGCAAAAGTATATTATCTTTATGGGAAATGCTTTTTTAATGAAAAAAATTACAACCAAGCTTTGGAAATATTCCATCAGACATCAGGTAAATTCCACGATAAAGATGTAGATGAGCTAGTTTTTATTGACATCGGAAATACCTATCTTAATTTAGATATGGCTAAAAAAGCCGAGAAAGCCTGGAAAGAATTCTTGGCTAAATATCCAAATTCTCAATATAAAGGTTCTGTGGCTCTTTATCTTGGCGGGTTGTATGAAAAGGACTGTAACTATTTTGAAGCTGAAAAATATTATAAAAAAGTAGCTGATGAATGTCAGGATTCGTCTTGGGGCAAGGAGGGCTTGCTTTCTTTAGGGCATCTTTATTGGAGTAAGGGGGACATCGAGAAAGCTAAAGATTATTTTGAAAAGATATCGCAGGAGCATACATCTTTGGCTCAGAAAGCCAAGCTTTATCTGGCAAAAATTTTGACTCAGGAAGGGGATACTGCCGGGGCGCTCCTAATTTATGAAGATATAATAAGCCTGTCTTCATCGGCAAGCTCCATTGCGCTTCTGGAGAAAGCGTTTATTCTGAAAGAACAAAAAAAATATTCTCAAGCCGCGGAGTTTTTCAAGCTTGCCAAAGCTAGCGGGGCTGAGTCTATTGAAGCGGAATTCTCTCTCGGATTCTGCCTTGAGAAAGCCGGCATCAAAAGAGAAGCGGTAGATCAGTATTTTAAATTGATTTATGTTCTATCTGGGCCGAAGCAGGGTATTGCATCGACAGAGGATACAGATTATATAATCAAAGCTTATTTTAGGATTGCAAAGATTTATGAAAGAGACGGCCAGATCAAGGAGGCTGAAAAGGCCTACCGGAAAATAGTTGGGCTTAAGACAGCAGAAGCCAAAATAGCTAAATTACGGCTCAAGGAATTAGAAAAACAGCAATAGAACATCAGTGTAAAAAAATTAACGAAAGTAATCATAAAAGAAAAAAAGTAATTAGAAGGAGGTTATATGTGGGAATTGATATCGAAAAGCGGCTGGTTAATTGCACCTATACTTTTATGCTCGGTTTTTTCTCTGGCTATAATATTAGAGCGGTTGTTTTTTTATTTTAGTGTCCGTTCTAATAATCTAGCTGTTTTATCACAGATCCTTGATCTTGTGCGTAAAAACAATATCACTAAAGCTATAGATACTTGTGAAAAGAACTCTTTTTATGCCACAAATATTTTAAAAGCCGGCTTGATTCATTACGAAGAGTCTAAGGATATTATTAAAGAAGGGATGGAGAACGCTTCGCTTTATGAAATACCAAAACTGGAGAAAAATCTTAACTTTTTAAGTACCATTGCGCACGTTTCCCCGCTTTTGGGGCTTTTGGGAACGGTTGTCGGGCTGGTAAGATGTTTTTATGTTATAGAGCAGAAGACTATCAGCGCCGGGATGGTTAACCCTTCGGATTTAGCCGGCGGAATATGGGAAGCTCTGCTTACCACCGTTGCCGGTCTGTGTGTAGCCATACCATCTTATATTATGTATAATTATTTTGTTCACAAGGTGAATCTGGCTTCTTTGGAAGCTGAAAGGGCAGCTACTGAATTATTGGAAATAATTCCTCAAAACAGGTATAAAGATGAAGTTTAAAAAAAGTGCACGGGTAGAGGCGGGATTGCACCAGATAGATATCGCCCCTCTTATTGATTGTATTTTTTTGCTTTTGATATTCTTTATGCTTACCTCTAACTTTGTGGTTATGCCGGGGATAAATGTAAAATTACCTAAAGCTTTAACGTCAGAACAGGTTGATGTTAAATCTTTAACGCTTGTTGTTTCGAGCGAGGATATCGTTTATCTGCAGGATAAACCTTATTCGTTCAAGGAAATTGAGGATTTGCTCAAACAGAATAAATACGATTCTATATTTATAAAAGCCGACAGGGACGCTAGTTTAGGGGTTGTCGTCAGGATATGGGATATCTGCAAAAAACTGGGAATTGAGAAAATAGGTATTGCTACTACTTACGAGTAAATACTGCTTTTGTCTATTTGAAAGCGTCTTCGGCTATAGCAATTCCAGCAGAGCACAGGGTGCAGTTACAGTAAGAAGATCAGTAACGCTTAAGAGCAATTTTTTTACGTTAAATTGGCTTTTTGATATGAGGAAGCTTAAACTATTCCCATTTTTTTTAGGCTGTTCTTTTTTTATACATACCATAGTTGTATTTTCCTGTTCTCTATACATTGACGGCAATGCCGTTCCCGAAATATACAGTTGGTCTAACATTCTTGGCAAGGGAGATCTTTATTCGAGCAAAAAAGACATTATTTTTCCTGCCGGGGTAGATTTTTCTCTGGATTCTTCCCGGCGCCAGTATTTTTCTTCTTTTGAGGGGATGCCTTTTCTTTATTCAAAAACCGGCGGCAGCATGCCGGAAGCTATGCAAATAATACCTGCTTTTTCCGATGTCCGGAAGGAAGTAGTACTTCAGAAGTTAAAGGGTTATAAGTATCTCTGGAGGAGTGATTCTAAGCAGTCCAGCCAGACCCCCAAAAGTTTACTTTACAATGCTTACGTTTCGCCTTACGGTAAAGTATTTTTTATCTATCCTGAGCGCTTGCCAGCTGATTCCCAGCAGTCTTTACATCTTCAAGAACACATAAGAGAATCAATATTTTTTCTCAATGATAAATTCTTGTGGACAAAAGTAGAGTCAGTAGTACAATAAATATGAAAATAGAGATTACTTTTTTTGCCGGATTTTTGTTAAGCAGCTGGCTAATTTTAGCTTGTTTCCTCGAGTGTCTAAATGCCTGGCGGATCTCGAAAGCAAAAAAAGAGATTAATTTAGCGAAGCGTAAGTGTGAAGTCTGCTCATCGGTTTACTTTGTATCCATTTTTTTTGAGCTGTGGAAGTGTCCTTTGTGTGGCAGCATTAATAAAGAAAAATGATTACTCAAATAGGAATAGTGGCGGGAGAAATCTGGCACTTTCTGGATAAATACGGAAAGGTTGATTTAGAAAGGCTGGTTGTCGGCACAGAGCGTCCCAAAGATATTGTATTGATGAGTTTGGGTTGGCTGGCAAGAGAAGGCCATGTCAGAGTTGATTGTAGCCAGCAGGGCTATGAAATTTGTTTACGTGAGAAAAAGTAAATAAGATTATTTTTTGAAGTATAAATCGAATATAAAGCGTTTTTAAAAGTATCGGCCAAATTTTTGTAATTGGCCGTTTTTTTTTGAATATCTCAACTCATAGCTTAAAACTTACAGCTTATAGCTTTTTTCCGGGCC
>JAQUWY010000002.1:19323-32211 GCA_028692655.1 Candidatus Omnitrophota bacterium
TGTAGTTGGAGTTGTTCAATGATCCGCCTGAGGCGGAGAATTAATCCCGCCATAGCAGAGCGAAGGCGGGAGGAGAACATTTTAGGTTTTTACGAAATCGTTTAGACAAGCATATTGTTGTTTTAAACCGGGCCTGTAGTTGGAGTTGTTCAATGATCCGCCTGAGGCGGAGAATTAATCCCGCCATAGCAGAGCGAAGGCGGGAGGAGAACATTTTAGGTTTTTACGAAATCGTTTAGACAAGCATATTGTTGTTTTAAAATGGGCCTGTAGTTCAGTTGGGAGAACGCCTCGTTCGCAATGAGGAGGTCAGGGGTTTCCGCCAATTTATAAATAAATTGGCGAGATCTCGTCAAAATTTAGAATCAAATTTTGACGGACAACTCCCCAAAAAGAGCGGCAATTTAATGTTTATCACTGGTGATTATTAAATAGCGTTTAAGAATATAATGTTTTCTGATAATTATTGTTGGGCCTGTAGTTCAGTTGGGAGAACGCCTCGTTCGCAATGAGGAGGTCAGGGGTTCAACTCCCCTCAGGTCCACTTAGTTTTAAATTATTGAGGTATTTTTAATATGTCAAAGATACGAATACATATTAAGTCAGAACAGATAGCGGATGTTATTGAGATTGCCAACAAGGATGCTATTCATAAAATTCGCAATGTTTTACGGCTTGGAACCGGTGACGATTTGTATGCTTTTGACGGCCAGGGTAGTGAATATCTATGTAAAATAAGCCAGTTAGGTAAGAAAGTATTAGTTTTAGATAAAGTTTCTTTACTTAAAAAGTCTAAGCAGTCTAAAGTCAAATTGACTTTAGCTTTCCCCGTAGATAAAGATGATAAGGTTAGCCTTATTCTGCAAAAAGCCACAGAGCTGGGCGTTTCAGAATTTATTCCCTTTACTTCCCAGAGGACTCAAAAGATTAAAATAGATCAAAAAAAGCTTGATCGATGGGCCAAGGTGATCGTTGAAGCTGTGCGTCAATCAGAAAGGCTCTGGATTCCTCAGATAAGAGATGTGGCAAACTTTAAAAATTTGATAAGAAGTAATCATGAATTAAAACTTGCCGGCGCAATTACCGGGGGCAGTTTAGAGAAGTTATTGCCTAAGAAATTCAGCGATGTCTTTTACATTATCGGCCCGGTAGGCGATTTTAGTCCCCAAGAATATTCAGAATTAGGAGAGAATGGTTTTGAATTTATCAAATTATCCAATTATCTGTTAAAGGTTGAAACCGCAGCGATAGTTGGCGTGGGATTGATAAATTATCTCGCAAGGGGCTAAAATTCGATGAAGGTTAAGTTTTTTACTTTAGGCTGTAAAGTCAATCAATATGAAACCAGATGCCTGCAGGAGCAGTTTTTATCTTGCGGCCATACCGTAGCTTCCGGCGCTGCCGATTTGTATGTCATAAATACCTGCACCGTAACAAAACAGGCTGACCGCAAATCAAAAGCCGCGGTTTTACGGGCCAAGAAAGAAAATCCAAAAGCTAAAATAGCCGTTTGCGGCTGCCTGGCTCAGTTCAACCGGCCGCTTATAGAAAGTTGGGGGGTAGATTATATTGTGCCGCAGGATGAGAAGCCGTCGCTGGTTTCTTTGGTTTTGCCCGAAGAAGCGGGTGAGCCTTGCTTAAGAAACAGCAAGAGCGTCTGGTCTTTGAAATTGACGGATTATCAAAACCAGCGGGCCCTTGTAAAAGTTCAGGACGGATGCGATAATTTTTGTTCTTTTTGTAAAATCCCTCATATCCGGGGAAAGTCAATCAGCCGGCCAAAGCCGCAAATCATCAGGGAAATAAAAGCTCTTTCCCCCAAGCATAGAGAAGTCGTTCTTTGCGGGATAAACTTAGGCTTATACGGAAAAGATTTAAAGCCTGCTCTAAGCCTTGAACAATTAGTCAAGGACATACTGGATATTCCGCAGTTAGGCCGTCTTCGTTTGAGTTCTCTTGAACCCTGCCTCATCAGTAACAAACTCCTTTTGTTTTTAAGAAACAATAAGTTTTGCCCGCATTTGCACCTGCCGTTTCAGTATGGCGAGGACAGCATACTTGCTAAGATGAATAAAAAGGAAACGGTAGGGCTATATGAAGAAAAGATAGCCCGGGCCCGTAAAATAAATAAAGATGTAGCGATAAGCTGCGACATTATGATAGGTTTTCCCGGCGAAACCAACAAAACTTTTAAAAGCACAGTTGATTTTTTAAAAGTTGTCAGGCCCATGCGCATGCATATTTTTAGCTTTTCTCCCCGCGATAAAACAAAATTCATGGGCACAAGCCCCATGAGTTCGGTAGTAGTCCGTAAAAGGTATGGGGAATTAAAAGCTTTAGCTGATGATTTTTCTTATTCTTATGCCAAGGGCTTTAAAGGTAAAATTCTTAATATGATACCTGATGAAATAAAAAACGGATTAACCAGCGGATACACTGAAAATTATATAAAAGTTTGCCTAAAGGGGAAAGTGCCTTTAGGAGAAATAATTCCGGTAAAAATAAAGGAAATCAAAAGCGGTAAAGTATTTGTTTCTTTAGCCTGAAGGTTTGGCTTGCGCTTTTGCTGTGCCGGCAAGATGGAAAACTTTGATATTTTTAGAGAATGTAACGGCTTGGGCTTTGGCTAAGGATATGACATTTTATTAAGTTTTCTTTCCAGCTTTCTTGTAAAAACAAAATATAGATAAGCTGTTATTAGATAAGAAAGGAATCCGCCGAGTATGGCGTAAGGGTCAGCTATAAAGGCGATGAACCAAGATCCTAAAAAGGCGGCTAAGTAAGTGTATATTATCCATAAGCCCATATTGCCGCTGTCTTTACTGCTTTTTTTATTGATATTTAAGCCGGCAGCCAGAAGCAAGATTGCCGAGGCAGGCAAGCCGAGCCAGAATGATAATATAAGTACCAACTTAAAGGGCAGATGCAGTAAGCTTAAGATAGCACTGGCATTAACGTTCTGGGCTAAAACTTCGCTGTAAGTTCCTATTCCAAGAGTTATGGTAATCAGCCACAATAAGGGAACACCCAGCAGGGCATAGAGGATAAGCAGAAATTTTAAATTAGAAAAAAGTTTTTTCATCGTAACCAGCTACAACCATTCTCCGGTTATAGATAGCATTGCCACAAAAAAAACCCAGAAAGAAAGCCAAATATACCATAAGCTGATAACAGCCGAAAATAACCGCAGCCCTTTCATTCTATACACCAGATAGGAACAATAAGCTATTTGTATTATCAATAGTAATACCGGCGCGAAGCTAAATTTATTGTTTTTTTCAAATATTACGCCTAAGGCAAGAATCGCCAGCAATATTAAAAAAGGATACAATAATTGGATATTTTTCCTTACTAATTTTTTCTTTTGCTTGATGAAGGGCCATATTATTGCGAATATAGAAACCGCTAAAAGTAAAATATTCACCAGCCGGAAAGAAAGAAGCACACTCATTATCTGTTTGGCTAACCAAAATGTGTAATCAATTCTATTCATATAAGGAAGTTTGTCCAGAGTCAGAATAAAGTTCGATTTTGGGTTTAGCTGAATTGTATCGAACCCGGTCATTACTGAAAACGCGAAGCGCTTTCTTGTCGTTACAAGGATTCGGCGCTGTCATTTCACATTTCAAGGGCTGACCCCGTTGTTTCTATTCTTTTTCCTGATATACCGTTTCTCTATTGCTATTGGCTATGAGTTTTTCCGTTTTTCAGTTTTTTTGTTTTTATCAATCTGTGCCTTCACTTATATCTGCGCCCCAATCCAATTCTATCATCTCTCTGCACCAGGTCAAAATAATTCTTGTCCACTCCTTTAGTTAAACTATAATAGCAAGATAAGGAGAAATATGCGTCTTAGCCTATATATTTCAAAAAGCGGGATAGCTTCAAGAAGAAAGGCTGATGCCTTAATAAAAGAAGGAAAAGTCAAAGTCAACGGCGAGGTCGTGCGTCAGCCTTTCTTTCGGCTGGATTCACAGGATGAGGTGTCTGTTGACGGCCGGACTATTTCTTTAAAGAAGCATGTTTATCTTGTTTTCAATAAGCCGGAGGGCGTTACCACTACTTTGAAAGACAGGTTTGCCGAGAGCAAGATAACTGACTTCTTACCTGAAGGCTTTGAGGGGGTATTTCCTGTGGGCCGTCTGGATAAAAGGTCAAGCGGACTGCTCATCCTTACTAATGACGGGGACTTGTGTTTTAATTTAACTCACCCTAAATTCTCAATAGAAAAAGAATATTTGCTTGAGCTCAAAGGATTGCTTAGTGAAACTGCCTGCCGCAAAGCTTTACGGGGAGTGCTTGATGAGGGTGATCTCCTGAAAGTTAAAAAGATCCGGATACTTAAAAAGGACCAATACGATACTTTCTGCCGGGTTGTAGTTTGTGAAGGGAAGAAAAGGCATTTACGCCGGCTGTTTAAAAGTTTGGAATTCCCGGTAAGAAATTTACAAAGAGTTCGTTTAGCCGGGCTTCTTCTGGGTGATCTTAAGCCGGGGCAATACCGTATTTTAAGCAAAGATAGAATATCTAAGCTGCTTTTCCCTAAGCATATATGATATCTGTGTAATCATTTTTTGGTTTGTGTAATCCTTTCTTAATCTGTACAATCATTTTTACAATCTGAGTAATCATATCTTTAATCGGTGTAATCATTTCCTTAGAAAGGGCTTGAAAAGCGCCTGAAAGATGTTACTATAAAAAAGTTATGCCAGTTAATTTAAGTATAGTTATTATTGCTAAAAATGAAGCTTCCCGGATAGAGGAGTGCCTTAAAAGCGTGGCAGGCTGGGCTTCTGAAATTATCCTGGTTGATGATGAGAGCTCTGATTCTACGCGCCAGATAGCCTCCAGGTATACCGATAGAGTATTGGTGCGAAAAATGGATATTGAAGGCAGGCATCGTAACTGGGCATATTCTCAGGCTAAAAATACCTGGATTTTGAGTTTAGATGCTGATGAAAGAGTGACTGGCGAGCTCAGGGAAGAAATAGAAACCATACTGGCCAAAGATCCAGGGGCATGCGCGTTTACCATACCGCGTAAAAACTTTTTAGGTGATTATTGGCTGAGGCGGGCCGGCCAATACCCTTCTGCTCAGCTTAAGCTTTTCCGAAGAGATAAATTCCGCTGGGAAGAGGTCGAGGTGCACCCCAGGGCTTTTTTAGACGGGAAATGCGCGCATCTTACCCAGCCTCTCCTGCACTATACTTACCGGAACTTTGGAGATTTTCTGAAAAAATTAAATAGCCAGACTACTCTTGAGGCAAAAAAATGGCTCAAGGTCTATCAGGATAATCCTAAAAAAGCTAATTATAAGATGAATTTTGTGCATGCAGTATGGCGCTTTAACGACAGGTTCTTCAGGGCTTATTTGAGGAAGCAGGGGTTTAGAGACGGTTTTATCGGTTTTATGATTTCTTTTTTTTCGGCGCTTTATCAGATAATAGCTTATGCTAAATATTGGGAGATGAAACAAAAATTAACCAATCAACCGATCAGATAGTTAACCATTATGAAGGTAGTATTTCTCGATAGAGACGGGGTAATAAACGAATATCCCGGCGCACGCAATTATGTGCGTAACTGGTCTGAATTTAAGCTTATACCCGGCAGTATAGAGGGCATAAGGAAATTAAGCCAAGGGGGGTTTAAGCTGTTTATAGTTTCCAACCAGGCAGGTGTTTCCAAAGGGCTATACAGTCAAAAAGACTTAGACACTATCGACCGCAGGTTTAACCGGATAGTTAAAAAAGAAGGCGGGATTATTTCAGGGATTTATTACTGTACTCATACTGCAAAGGAGAATTGCTCCTGCCGTAAGCCCAAGACCGGCCTTCTTGAGAAAGCGGTTTGCGAATTAGGAGCAAAGCCCAGAATGTCCTTATTTATAGGAGATACCTTTATGGATATGCAAGCCGGCCGCGATTTTGGCTCCAAAACTGTTTTAGTCCTTTCCGGAAAAGAAAAGATAACCAACCGCGGTAACTGGGAGTTTGAACCGGATTACATTTTTGACAACCTTCTCGTTGCTGCTCACTACTTATGCTCTCACTATGGCTAAGATTAATGTTGTTTATGCCAGTTTTGGCCAGGGCCATAAAAAGGCGGCTCAGGCTTTAGCTCAAACCTTGAATGTTGATTCACAGGACATACTAGATTTTTCGTTCCCCGGGATAAAGAGCGTATATTCCTTTAGCTATCGTTTTGTAACTGAATACGCTTTATTTATCTGGAAAGCTTTATTCTATCTGGTTGGAAAGCCCCGTTTTTCTTTTTTCACCGATAAGATCAACAGCTTTCTGTTTTTACCATTTGTTAAGCAGATAAGGGCTAACCGGCCGGATATTGTTATTACCACTCATTTTTTTCCTGCCCAAGTACTGGCTTTTTTAAAGAAAGAATTAAATTTTAAAATCATCACGGTCATTACCGACTTAAGAGTTTATCCTTTGTGGGTTAATGATAGTATTGACCATTATTGGGCAGCTACGCAGATAACTCATGATGATTTAATAAGCTATGGGGTATCCGAAGAAAAAATAACCACAGGCTATGTCCCTTTAAGGAAAGGATTCCTAACGGTTCCGCCTGAGGCTAATTTAGGCGAAAAATTTTCTCTTGATGATAAACCTGTCATGCTGATAGTTTCATCTTCCCGGGGTAACATACCGTTTGTGGAAGAAATTATTGAAAAGCTCCTGGAAGATTACAATGTTTTTCTTATCTACGGTAGTAATAAAAGGCTTTTTAAGAACTTATCAAAATTGTCTTCTGCCAGGCTTAAACTATTCGGTTGGTATGAGGATATTTGGGAATTGGTATCTTTGGCTTCAATCATTGTCACTAAACCCGGAGGGTTAACTGTCTTTGAAGGCTTATATATGAAAAAGTTTTTTATATTTACTCATTATATACCAGGCCAGGAAGAGGGGAATATGAAGGCTTTGGTTTCAAAGGGGGTTGCCCGCTATGCCCCGGACAAAGAGCAATTTTTAGCTGCGGTAGACTGGTTTTTTAAAATGGCTGATACTGTAAAAAATTCTTACGCCTTAGAAGTTAAAGATATGAATAAGGTTTTTGTCACAAAATTAAATGAGGTTTTAGCTGATGGACAAAATAGCTAAAGTCGCCCTTCCTATTGCTTTGGGAAAGGAATTTGATTATCTTTATCCCCAGGACTTGAGGCTTACCGAAGGCATGCGGGTCCTGGTTGACTTTAATGGGAAAAAGGTTATAGGGGTTGTTGCCGGCATGGTTTTAACTTCCACGATAAAAAAACTTAAAAGTATTATCAAAGTTCTTGATGAGGAAGCGGTTCTGTCTAAAGAGCATATTCGGTTAGCCAGAAACTTAAGTGAATTCTATCCTTATGAGCCGGCGGAATTTATTTTTATGATGCTGCCGGCTTATTTACGAAAGACCAGAAAAGCTCAAATTACTGCCGGAATAAAAGAACCTGTGATTGGGCTCAAAAGAGAAAAGTTATTCGTGAAGGGAGTTTCTTTTCCGGAGCGTTACAATGCCTGGAAGATCAAGGTAGAGGAAGGCCTTAAAACAGGTTCAGTTCTTATATGTTTCCCCCAAATTTCCTATCTCCTGAAAGCTAAGGAAATTCTTGAGAGAGATTTTCCTGCCAGTATAAAGGTATTGCACAGCCGTCAAAGAGAAAAAGATTTTTTTCTTAGCTGGAATGAATCTCGCCGCAGGGCTTTGATTCTTGGAGTTAGAGCCGCTGTATTTCATTATCCCGCAGACTTGCGCCTTGTGGTGGTAGAGCAGGAAAACAGCCCATACTATTTTCAAGAAGAAAAGCCTTTTTATCATTTGCGGGATGTAGCAGGTATGCTTTGCGATTTAAAAAAAGTAAGCTTGGTTTTAAGTGGTGACTATCCTTCCCTTGAGGCCTACCGGGATATAAAAGAAAATAAAATGAAGATAGAGGAAGCCGATTCTCAAGAGAGAGAAATAAACATAATGGGCTTGCCCGATTTCAATAAAAATAAGATTATTGGCCCAGTCCTGACTGAAGTAATAAGAAAAGCTGTCCAGGAAAAAAATAAGCTGGTTATAATTTGGAATAAGAAGGGATTTGCCAGGATAATATACTGTTCCGACTGCGGGCACATATTTACCTGCGGGCATTGCTCGGGTTATTTACAAACGTCTTTAAAGGAGGATGAAGCAAGTTGCCCTTATTGCCAGCGCAGGGTAAAGCTCGAATCCATATGCAGCTATTGCCGCAGGGGATATCTCAAACGGGGAGGCTTCGGTATAGAAAGGCTCAGAGAAACTCTAAAAAAGTTTTTCCCTGAGTTGTGCATTGATGATTGGCAAAACCGGAGCCAAAAATCACAGGTGGTCCTGGCGACGGCCCAAGTTCTAAGCTCTCTTTATGAGCCACCGGTTTTTGAAACCGGCTGCGTTTTAGATACCGATCACATGCTGTCCAGAACCGATTACGAGGCCACGTTTGATACTTTTCTGTATTTAAAGAAGCTTTTGGCTTTATTCAGCCGGCAGTTGTATGTTTTTACCCACAACCGGAAACATTATCTTTTCCGTTATTTAAATTCCAAATGGAAGGATTTTTATGAAGTTGAGCTGGGGTTAAGGGAAAAATTCGGGCTTGCACCTTTTGGGCTTATAGCGAAAATAACTTTACGTTCCAAGAGCGAAAATAATCTTCTAAAAAAAACTCAAGAGTTGTATAATATTTTAGCAGAAAAATTTACACAGGTTTATGGGCCCTTCAAAGAAGAACCCTTTAAATTGCGTGATAAATATAGATATTCATTGGTCATAAAAGCCGAAAGAAACTCCTGTTCGCGTAAAGCGATAAAAAAAGAAATAGTTTCTTTTCGTGCTTCGTCGGTGAAAATGGCGGTAACCTTTAGATGACGGCAGAGGATAAATAACTATTATGCCTAAAAAATTAAATTTTGTTTATTTTGGCAGTTCTTTTTTTTCCCGAGAAATTCTTCTGCGTTTAATTGAAAAAGGTTTTTTACCCACCTGTGTTGTAAGCAAGCCCGATATGCCTGCCGGCAGAGGGCTTAAACTTATACCTACTCAAGTGAGCAGTTTGGCTAGGGAGAAAAATATTCCACTGCTTAAGCCGAAGCTATTGAATGTTTTACCGCTGGAAGAAGAATTGGCCAGTCAAAAACCGGATTTTTTTATAATAGCGGATTATGGGAAAATCATTCCTAACCGCTTGCTTAAAGTTCCAAAACTTTTTCCTGTGTGCGTGCATCCTTCCCTTTTACCTTTATACCGCGGGGCTACACCCATAGAAACATTTTTGGCTGATGGAGGTGTTGAGACGGGCGTAACTATATTTGCGGTCAATGAGAGAGTCGATGCCGGAGATATTTTTCGGCAAAATAAAATTTCAGTAGAAGCACGGGATAATTTCTTTAATCTTCGCGACAAACTGATAAAGATAGGTGCAGAGCTGCTTATTGAAGTTTTAAAAAGCATTCAGGTAAAAAAGTATTCTTTGACTGTCCAGGATGAGAGCCAGGCTACCGTAACTGTGAAGTTGGTAAAAGAAATGGGACGGATAAATTGGCAAAACGATGCCAGCCGGATACTCAACAAGATAAGAGCCTTTATTGAGTGGCCGGGTAGTTTCACTTATTTTGGTAAGATAAGAATTAATATTATTTTAGCTCAAGTGGTTCGGGGAACCGGTGCACCGGGAGAGATAATTTCTCTGGATAAAAAAGGTATTATTGTTTCTGCCGGCAAAGACGCACTTTTGATTGAACGAATAAAGCCTGAAGGCAAAAATAATATGGACGCCTGGGCCTTTGTCTGCGGGCATAAGATTGTGCCCGGAAAAAAGTTCACTTAATATGGCCAAAGATAAAGGAATGAACCTTACCAAGACTGTTCATGTTTTTTATTCAGGGCTTGTCCAGGGGGTAGGTTTTCGTTTTAGTGCCTGCCAGCGGGCAAGAAACTTCAACGTGAAAGGCTGGGTTAAAAACCTTAATGACGGCAGGGTTGAGCTTATGGCTCAAGGAAGCCCTCGAAGTGTCGGCGGTTTCCTGGAAGCTTTAAGAGATGAATTCAGCCAAAGATTTTCTGATGTAAATATCGAAGAGTTTTTATCGCAGGAAGTTTTTAGTGAGTTTCAGATACGTTGGTATTAATTAAATCTAATGGGCAGTAAGGATATAAAGACAGATATCGAAGTTTTACGCCGGAAAATCCGCAGGGCCGATTACCATTACTATGTTTTGAGCGACCCGGAGATTTCTGATAAGGAATACGATTTGCTTCTGGAGAACCTGAAAATTCTAGAGAAGAAGAATCCGGAATTAATAACGGTTGATTCTCCCACGCAAAGAGTTTCCGGAGGGCTGCTTAAAGGTTTTTCTTCTATCCGGCACAAAGTTAAAATGCTTTCTTTGGATAATACTTATTCAATTCAAGAAATAGATGCCTGGAATGAGAAAATGGAAAGGTTTCTTGAACGTAAAGTATCTTCTGGTTTTATGGTCGAACCTAAAATTGACGGGGTAAGCTGTTCCTTAATATATGAGAAAGGGCTGTTTATTTTGGGAGCTACACGCGGAGATGGCGAGAGAGGAGAAGACATCACCGCTAATTTAAAAACTATCAAATCAATTCCCTTAAGGCTTGAGGGTGATTTTCCGCCTTTGATAGAAGTCAGAGGCGAGATTTATATCGAAAAAAAAGATTTTGAATACCTGAATAAAGAGAAAGCTAATTATGGCGAACCGCCTTTTGCTAATCCAAGAAATGCCGCCAGCGGCTCCTTAAAACTTCTGGATTCGGCTTTGGTAAGCCGGCGCAAACTCAAATGCTTGATACACTCTTTTGGCCGTGTGGAGAAACATGAATTTTTTAGCCATAAAGAATTCTTAGCGAAAGTTTCCGGTTGGGGCCTGCCGGTAGACAGTCACAGTAAATATTGTTCGAGCCTTCAAGAAGCCAAAGACTATTGTTTTTATTGTCAGGAAGCAAGAGATAGCTTTGCTTACGAAGTTGATGGAATGGTTATAAAGATTGACAGTTTAATTTTGCAGAAGGAGCTGGGTTCAACTTCAAAATCTCCCCGTTGGGCAGTTGCCTATAAATTTCCTGCTCATCAGGCTACAACTGTTATTAAAAGAATAGATTTTGGAGTGGGCAGAACGGGTATTATTACCCCGGTGGCGATACTTGAACCGGTTGAGTGTGCGGGGGTGGTTATTGCCCGGGCAACTCTGCATAATTTTGATGAGATAAAACGCCTGGATGTGCGCCAGGGAGACACCGTTCTTATTGAGCGGGCTGGCGATGTTATACCGAAAATAATAAAAGTAATATTTTCTAAGCGCAATGGCAAAGAAAAGAAACCTCTTATACCTAAAAGTTGCCCGGAGTGTTCGGGAGAAGTTGCTAGAGAAAAAGAAGGTGATGTTTATTGGTACTGCATAAATCCAGACTGCCCGGCTCAACTTAAACGTTCCTTGCTTTATTTTGCTTCCCGGCCGGCTATGGATATTGAAGGTATGGGCCAAAGCGTTGTGGAGGAATTGGTTGATAGGAAGGTAGTTAAAAGCATTGCCGATATATATACTTTAACCAAAAAAGATTTTTTAAACCTGCCGTTGTTTAAGGATAGAAAAGCGGCGAAACTTGTTGAGGCTATAGAGAAAAGCAAGCACAGGCCTCTTTACCGGTTTATTTGCGGTTTAGGCATAAAACATGTAGGGGAAAAAGTTGCATTTATTTTAAGTGAGAAATTCCTGGCCCTGGATGATATCTCCCGAGCTCGTGAAAATGAACTTACGGATATAGCTGAAATTGGCCCGGTCATGGCTTCGTCTATAGTCAGTTTCTTTGCTTCTTCCAAGGTTAAAAAAATGCTTGATAAGTTTAGGAAATCCGGATTGAGCTTGAGCCAAAAGAAAAAAATAACTAAGGAGACGTTTTTTTCTGGAAAAACAGTAGTTTTCACCGGAGAAATGGAGGGCTTAACCCGCCATCAGGCAGAGGCAATGCTGCGAGAGCGCGGCGGCAAAGCTTCTTCTTCTGTCAGTTCCAGGACGGATTTTCTGGTTGCTGGTAAAAATCCCGGCTCAAAATATGATAAAGCCAGGAAAATAGGGGTTCGAATATTAACCGAGAAAGACTTTGCCAGCCTCATTTAACAAACCTAAAGGCTTCAAATTTCTTATTTTTTCATAAAATTAAAATTTTTTTTATTTTTTTCTTGACAAAAATATCTTTTATAGTAATATCTTACAGTCTGCTTTTAGCCTTTAAAATAAAGGCTAAATGCCCACGTAGCTCAGTCGGTAGAGCACTTCGTTGGTAACGAAGTGGTCACCGGTTCAACTCCGGTCGTGGGCTAAAAAAGCAAGGAAAATAAAGGGAAACCACATAATTGGAGAGGGGATTTTGCAGTCTTCTTTCCTTTCAATTATTCTAAATAGCCATGAGAGAACTAATTGCGTTAGCGTGCACGGTTTGCAAGCGGAAAAATTATTATATCACCAAGAATAAACGTAAACATCCCGAGAAATTTACCATATCTAAATATTGCCGATTTGACCGTAAACATACCGAACATAAAGAAGCCAAAGTTTAGTATGTTTTTTGATTGCTTGCAGGCAGTCGAAGAATTGTTGTATTGACAAAAAATAAAAAAGGAACTCCTGGTTAACCGCAAAAGAGATTGCTCATTTTAGGCGAGTAGCTCAATTGGCTAGAGCACCGGTCTCCAAAACCGGGGGTTGCAGGTTCAACTCCTGCCTCGCCTGCTCGGATGAAACCTTAATGGTTCATCTGCCAGGTTGGGGCTTGTAGATAACCTGCGGGAAGTGTTGGAACAAATAAAACCCTTCGGGTGCTTTTGCTGACGCAAAAGAT